>JAYVHJ010000464.1:0-9739 GCA_043771315.1 Raineyaceae bacterium | reverse complement strand
GTTATTTTGGATTTGGATATGCGCAAACCTAAAATACATTTTGCTTTCAAAACCGACAACGACAAAGGCGTAAGCACCATTCTTATTGGAAAACATACCATTGAAGAATGTATCAAAAAAACAGAAATCCCAAACCTTGATTTTATTACTGCAGGCGCACTTCCGCCCAACCCTTCTGAACTTATTTTGACGGAGGATTTTACAACTTTACTTTCAGATTTGAAAAAAACTTATGATGTTGTTTTGCTAGATACACCGCCTGTTGGGCTTGTAACTGATGGTTTTCTGATTATGCAAAATACAGATGCTCGTTTGTTTGTGTTACGTGCTGATTATTCTAAGAAAGTTTTTGCCAAAAATGTAAACCGTATTGTTCAAAACAATAAAATTGCACGTGTGGGGCTTATATTAAATTCAGTTGATAATAATGGTGGGGCTTATGGCTACGGTTATGGTTACGGCTATGGTTATGGCGGTTATTATGAAGATAATAACCTAAAACCACCTACTTTGTGGGAGAGAATCAAGTTGTTTTTAAAAACTAATTTGATAGATAGATTTTCCAAGTAATCAATTACGAATTATCAGTTACGAATTACGTAAAATCTTGATTATCAAAAATTTGTATTTTGTATTCTATGCTTTCTACGTGCCTATATGGTGAAAAAATGAACTTATGATGAACTTATGCTAAAATTCCTAAAAAATATTTTTCAAGAAAAAGAAGTAGTACGCAATTTAGAGGCACTTGTGCAAGCGGATATGCACTCGCACCTTCTTCCTGCGCTTGATGATGGCGTACAAAGTTTGGAAGAATCTTTTGGCTTGCTCACGCAATTTGCGGCTATGGGCTACAAAAAAATGATTATGACACCGCATATTATGGGAGATTTTTATAAAAATTCTCCTGAAAATATTTTGCCTAGCCTAGAAAAACTACGTCATTTTGTCAAAGAAAATAATTTAGAAATACAATTAGAGGCTGCAGCAGAGTATTATTTAGATGAGTTTTTGTTAGAAAAACTTAAAAAAAAAGAAAAACTTTTAACTTTTGGTGGAGATAGTGATAACAATGATAAGAAATTTATGTTATTTGAAACCGCTTTTATGTCGCCACCTTATTTTTTAGATGAAGCTGTTTTTTTGATGCAATCAGAAGGTTATCAGCCTGTTTTTGCGCACCCAGAAAGATACACTTATTTGTATGATAATTTTTCTATTTTAGATAAATTGCTTGAAAAAGGCGTTTTACTTCAAATTAACCTTAATTCTTTGGGCGGATATTATGCACAAGGTGCACAAAAACTCGCTGAAAAACTTGTACAAAATAACCTCGTAAGTTTTGTAGGCACAGATTGCCACCACGAAAAACATCTCAAATCATTAGAAAAAGCCCAAAAAAGCAAGTTTTATGATAAATTATTTGATGCAAAATTGCTCAATAATTCACTTTTATAATTTCCTGTTATTTAGACAAAATATAAATAACACAAAACTACCTTTTCAAAAACACTTTTTATGTAACAATATGTTATTTTTGTGTAAGTTTTAAATTACTAGAAAAATCAGAATAACATATTCTAATAACATATTATGCCCACATTATACGCTTTAAGCATTTCTCACAAAAAAGCTCCGCTCAATGTGCGTGAAGCATTTTCTTTGGACGAAATAGGCACAAAGCAATTTTTATACGAACTTCGTAATGTTTTGGATATTATAGAAGCCCTTGTTATTTCTACTTGCAACCGTACAGAAGTTTACTATCTTGCTGATAATGAACAACATAATGCTATTATTCGTCTGTTGTGTATTCAAAAAAATATTACTAATAATGTCAATAATTTTGAAGAAATAACTAATTATTTTGAGTTTTTTGATACTGAAACAACGGCAACAGCACATCTTTTTAGGGTAGCTATTGGCTTAGAGTCGCAAGTTGTTGGGGATTTGCAAATCCCTAATCAGGTCAAACACGCCTACCAATGGGCAGCAGACGTACAAATGACAGGCGCATTTTTGCACCGTTTGATGCACAGCATTTTTTATACAAATAAGAAAATCACACAAGAAACCGCTTTTAGAGATGGAGCGGCTTCTACTTCTTATGCAACCGTAGAACTTATAGAAACACTTACCACAGATATAAAAACACCTAAAATACTTGTTTTAGGGCTTGGAGAAATTGGGACAGATGTTTGTAAAAATCTCTCTCAACGTAATTTTACAGATATTAGCATCTGCAACCGTACACAAGAAAAAGCGCAAAATTTAGCCTTAGAATGTGGTTTTAATATGGTTGAATTTGAGAATGTTTGGGAAAATATTATACAAGCAGACGTAATAATTTCTTCTATTGCAACAGAAACACCTTTTATTACTAAAAATACCTTAGAAAATATAGATATTTTATCTTATAAATATTTTATTGATTTGGCAGTACCTCGTAGTATTGCGGAAGACGTAGAAAATATCACAGGAGCAATAGTTTATAATATTGATAATATCCAAATGCGTGCTGACGAGGCTATGCGCAAACGCTTACAAGCCATTCCTCACGTAGAAAAATTGATTAGAGAAGCATTACAAGAGTTTTCTAGTTGGACGCAAGAAATGGAGGTTTCTCCTACTATCAACAAACTAAAAAACGCTTTAGAACAAATCAGAAAAGAAGAAATTGCTCGTTTTGTCAAAGAACTTACACCTATGGAAGAAGAAATAGTTGATAAAATTTCTAAAAATATGATGCAAAAAATCATTAAATTACCTGTTATTCAGCTAAAAGCCGCCTGCAAACGTGGTGAGGCAAACACACTTATTGATGTGTTGAATGATTTATTTGATTTGGAAAAATAATTTTTTTACTGTCGCTTGGCTCTTGCCAAGTGACGACTATAAAAAGGCTTCTAGCCTTTACTAAAGTGTCATTTTAAATATAATTAGGCAAGATGCCTAATTATAGTCGTCACTTAGCTGGAGCTAAGCGACAGTAAATTTCTCAATCTGTTGTTTATTTAGAAATAACAATACTGCTATAATTTATCCTAACTTTATGCTTAAAAAAATTATTTTAACCCTCTTATTTTGTCCTTTACTTACTTTTGCACAACAAAAAGATGAGGAAATTATCAGAAAAATATATGATGATGCACTCACAAGTCGTGCCTCTTATCAATGGTTAGAATATCTTTCTAATACCATTGGAAGCCGCCTTAGTGGTACGCCAGCAGCAGAAAAAGCCGTTGTTTTTACTAAAAAAATGTTGGATTCTTTGGGACTTGATAGGGTATTTTTACAAGAGGTGATGGTGCCACATTGGGTACGTGGCAAAAAAGAAAGTGCTAAAATGCTTATTGGCAAAGAAAAAACAGTAATGAATGTTTGTGCTTTGGGCAATTCTGTAGCAACAGGCGCAAAAGGAGTGCGTGCAGAAGTCATTGAAATACAGTCTTTTGAGGAAATGGCACTTATTCCAAAGGAAAAACTAAACGGAAAAATAGTTTTTTATAATGTCGCAATGGACGACAAACATGTAAGCACGTTTACTGCTTATGGTTTGAGTGGAAAATATAGGCGTAAAGGTGCATCAGAAGCTATTAAATATGGTGCAGTTGGCGTTATTGTGCGTTCTCTTACGACTGCATTAGATGATTATCCTCATACTGGTTCTATTTTGTATGATGAAGGCTCAAAAGCTTTGCCTGCGGTGGCTATTTCTACTATTGGTGCAAATTTGCTTAGTAAAAAACTCAAAGAAAGTGAAAAAACAGGTAAAAAAGTAGAATTTTATTTTGAAACTTTCTGTGAAATGTTGCCTGATGTACTTTCTCACAATGTTATTGGAGAGATAAAAGGCTCTGAAAAACCAGAAGAAATTATTTTGGTAGGTGGACACTTAGATTCTTGGGATTTGGGTGATGGCTCACATGATGATGGTGCAGGCGTGGTGCAATCTATGGAGGTTTTGCGTTTGTTTAAGAAAAATAATATTAAGCCAAAACGTACTATTCGTGCTGTTTTGTTTATGAATGAAGAAAATGGTTTGCGTGGCGGAAATAAATACGCAGAACTTGCTAAAAAGCTCAATGAAAAGCATTTAGTTGCTATAGAATCAGATGCAGGCGGTTTTACGCCACGTGGTTTTGATATTGATGCAGATGACGACAAAATAGAAAAAATCAAGAAATATCAGCCTTTACTTGCACAATATGGTATAGAACAAATAAAAAAAGGTGGAAGTGGCGCAGATATTGCCCCTTTGAAACCACAAAATGTTATTTTAATTGGTTTTAGACCAGATTCACAGCGTTATTTTGATTATCATCACACTTCAACAGATACTTTTGATAAAGTAAATATTAGAGAATTGGCACTTGGCTCTGCGGGAATTGCCTCTTTGGTATTTTTGTTGGATAAATATCTTTAATTGTGAATGGTGAATTTTAAATTGTGAATGAATACAGAATATTGATAATCAATTTGTTACGCAGTTAAATCTTTGATAAGGTCTGTACCATAGTGAAACGGAGGTCAGACCGTTCAAAGATTTAACAAGGGCTTTTTTACGAAACCTCCTTTTTTATTGATGCCTAAAAATATTTTGATTTTCAATTTAATTAAACGGTCTGACCTCCGTTTCACTACGGTACAGACCTTTTAATTAAATTGAAAATCATTCTTATATAATAACCATAAAAAAACAAATCATTTTAGTATATTTGGAATAAATTTTAAAATTATGATAAAAACGAAATTAAATGTATTGTTAGCTAAAACAGACCATTTGGCATCTGTTTTTAAGAAAGGTTTGGAAGATTATGTAAAATTCTTTAAAACATCACAAGGTGCTTTTAAAGGAGAGAAAAAAACGTATGAGCCAAAACCAAATACTATTGACTTACCCAATGAAAGGTCAAACAGATTGGTCGTTACAACAGTTGATGAAAAGCTGGAATACTTGCAAGAGAATGCTCGTGAGTACATTGATGCGCTTTTTTCACAGGAAAAAACCAACGCAAGTGGCATTGCAAAAGCTATGCTGACGGTTGATGGTGTTGTTTTTGGTGAATTTACATCAATGGAACTTTTGCGCCTCAAATCTCTATTAGAAGCAGGTACTTTTAAAGATATGTATGAAACTATTCCAGTAAGAAATGATGACGAAACTTGGACAAAATCAACCAATGATATGTATGCAAGCAGAAACATCTATGAATCTTCTCTAAGAACTGGCGTGCAAAAATCTGTAATGAAAGAGTCTTATATCTTGCCTGACCCAAATATTGATAAGTTGGAAGGTGCAAAATATACACCTCAAATTGCTACAAAAGATACTGTTATTGAGCTGGGAGATTATACTTTTCAGAAATTTTCTGGAGAATTTTCTCACGTAGAGCGTGCAGGCATACTTGCAAGGCGTTCTAAGTTGCTTTCTGCCGTAATTGAATCTCTAAAAATGGCTAATGATGCAGAGGCAATTCCTTCAGAAATGACTTCAGACAAGATTTTCAATTATTTGCACAAAGGAAAATTATAAATAGTTATGGATTTTTAATTATAAGTTGTGAGTTATTTGTATTCATTCGTAATTCGTAATTGATAATTCGTAATTGTATAAAGAAACTGATTAAGCCTAAGCGTTATATTTACATTAACAGTTATAAGTCGTGTGTTAGTGTTGTATCAGTAGCTTTAGCCTAATCATTTATTGGTGGTAACATATAGAAAGTTCTCCGCAGGAGATGACGGTTCAATTCCGTCCCCGACCTCAAAAAATAACTTCAGTTATTTCAATGATTATCAATAGGTTGGGTAGCTTAATTGGTTAAAGCGTCTGCGTATTCAGCTTAAACCTTTCTAAAAGATGTGCCACATAAAACCCCTCCTGCCGAAGGATATTGAATTAGGAGGGGTACTTTTGCGGAGATAGCAAATTGGTAAAGCGGTTTTTTAGTCTGCTCCGACAACAGATTTTAAAATGACAAACACACAAGCTGTTTACTTTGGTGGTTCAAGCCCATCTCTCCGCACTAAAATAAATACAACTTATTTTTCCTAAAAAACAAACCAAAAATAATATGAATATTTCCCTTATTGGCTATGGAAAAATGGGAAAAACCATTGAAAAAATTGCCTTAGAACGCAAGCACAATATCATCTCACGTATAGACTTAGACACGCCTATAAGCACTATCACGGCTGCTAATACGCAAGTTGTCATAGAGTTTTCGCAACCTGAAGCAGCATTCAATAATATCAAGTATTGCCTAGAAAATGGTATTGCTATTGTTTGTGGCACGACTGGTTGGCTCTCCAAACAAGCAGAAGTTCACGAGATTTGCAAACACAATAAAGGCACTTTTTTTTACTCTTCTAATTATAGTTTGGGTGTGAATATTTTTTTTCATATAAATAAAGTATTAGCTAAAATAATGGCAAAATACAATGTTTATGATGTCAATATAGAAGAAATTCATCATACAGAAAAAAAAGATGCACCAAGCGGAACAGCTATCACGCTTGCACAAGGCATATTACATCATCAAACCCAAAAAGAAAATTGGGTAAATCAGCCTACAAAAAATCCTCACGACTTAGAAATTATTTCTAAACGTGAGCCAGATGTAGCAGGAACGCATATTATTAGCTATCATTCTGAGGAAGATTTGATACAAATAACACATCAGGCATATAGCAGAAAAGGTTTTGCATTAGGAGCAGTGCTTGCCGCAGAATTTATCAAAGACAAAAAAGGTATTTTAAGTATGGAAGATTTGCTTGATTTGGAATAAAAAATTATTCATTGTGAGTTATAAATTGTGAGATAATACAAGAAAAAAATACATTTTCTTTTTTTTGATGTGAATATATCTAAACTATTCTTATATTTGGAATTAAAATAAATAATTGACTGGTTTTAGATGATTGATGTTGAGTAATTGTATTTTTTGATGATAAATATCTAAGAGCTTAATTACGAGCATTGTGTATTTATTAATAATTCATAATTCATAATTCATAATTTAAAACTCATAACTCACAACTAAATATGAATTTTGGATTTACTATTCGTAACAAAATCCTTATAGGGTTCTTTTCTTTGGTACTTGCTTTTGCGGGATACGGCGCTTATAGCATCTATACGCTTAATCAAAATACAAAAAATATTCAACTTGCCAAAGAAAATATTGACCCTTCGTTAGATGCTATCAAAGATTTTAAACTCTTGCTTTCCAATTCCTTGCAAGGCACATACATCTGGGTCTTTTCTCCGCCACCAACTTCTAATGTGGTGAAAGATGAAAATAGGCAGGCATTACAAGATATTCATAATATACATTATGCGCAGTTGCAGGCACGCCTAGAACCTCTAGTGCGTTCGTGGTCTGATACACTCCAAAAAACCCGTATGGACTCTATCAGTAGAGATTTTGAGCAAATCTTAAAATCTCAAAAAGAGATAATGAATACGTTGAAACAGTTTGAAGATTATGACAATAGTGATAAAAAACTGGGTGCAGAAACTATTATTGAAACGAATATTGCCAAACAATCAACGGCTCTCAATAGAAAACTTATTGATATTGAAACAAAAAAACGAATAGAAAAAGAAGCCTCACAAAAAAGATTATTGGACACGTTTGAAAGGTTACAACTACAAACTGCCCTGCTTATTGTGTTTCTTGTTGTTGTGGGAGTAATAATAGCCCTTATTATTGCAGGAAATATTGTAAAACCTATTGCATATATCAATAATGTTATTTCGCAATTAGGTAAAGGTGAACTTCCAGAAGACAAGAAAACACGTTTTAGAAAAGATGAAATTGGGCAAATTGCGGGTTCTGTGGATAAACTTATTGCGGGTTTGCGTTCTACCTCGTTCTTTGCAGAAAATATTGGTAAAGGACAATATCAGGCTGATTATAAGCCTCTTTCTTCAAGTGATGTACTAGGAAATGCCCTAATGGACATGAGAGACAACCTTGCAAAAGTGGCGGAAGAAGATAGAAGACGTAACTGGGCAACCAACGGTTTGGCACAATTTGCAGAAACTTTGCGTAAGAATAATAATGAAATTGCACAACTTTCTGATATTGTACTCTCTAAATTGGTAGAATATGTAGAAGCTAATCAAGGCGGACTTTTTATTGTGGTGGAGGAAGAAGATGATGAGCGTAACAAAAAAGACCCTTATATGGAGCTAGAAGCGTGTTATGCATGGAATAAAAAGAAATATTTGGAGCAAAAAGTATATTTAGGTGACGGACTCACTGGGCAAGCGTGGCAAGAACGAGCTACTATTTATCTTACAGAAGTGCCTGATGACTACGTAATGATTACTTCTGGTCTTGGGCAAGCTAATCCTAGTTGTATCTTGATTGTACCATTAAAGGTAAATGAACAAGTTTTTGGCGTAGTAGAATTAGCCTCTTTTACTGCTTTTGAGCCTTTTGAAATTGAATTTGTAGAGAAAATAGCGGAATCCATTGGGTCTGCTATTGCTACTGCAAAAAGCAATGAACGTACACAAAAACTATTAGAAGAGTCTAAAATGCTTGCAGAACAAATGTCTTCACAAGATGAAGAAATGCGTCAAAATATGGAGCAAATGCAAGAAGCCCAAGAGGAAAAAGAACGTCAGCAAGCTATTGCAGCACAAAAAGAAGGTGTTTTTGATGCAAACACATCTATTTTATATGCAGATAATAAATTTTTTATCTCGTCTGGTAACCATACTTCTTACGAATTTTTACGCTATTCACAGGACGAAATGAGAGGGCTTTCTGTGAGTCGTCTATTTTATTCTGAAGCTAAATTTGAAGAAATGCGCATAAATCTCTCACGTGGCGGATATTGGAACAGTATTGTAACCATACGCAACAAAATGGGTGACGAAATCCTTGTTAAACTTTCTGCAGGAACAGTACAGGGAGATGAAAATACCCGTTATATGATTGTCCTTGATGACATTAACGAGGTAAAATTATTGCACGAATAACATTTTTGAGGTACGAAGTGTGAACTACGAGGTACGAAAAATACTAATTCTATTGTATTTTTCGTACCTCGTACTTATTGGTATTAGCCTAAAAATAATTGGAAAGATTATTATTTTATCCAAGGTTATTTCAAAATCTCAAATTCTACACGTCTATTAAGGCGTTTGTCTTCTGCGGTACTTTCTGGTACAAGGGGCGCACCGCCACCATAACCAATAGCAATAATGCGTTCTGGTTTGAATTTGCCCTTTTTTATTACATAATCTTTAATGGCATCAGCCCTATTTTGGGAAAGTTCTATGTTGTCTTTTTCGTTACCATCTGCGTCTGTATGTCCTCCAATCTTAATTTTTGCGGTTGGGTGGTCTGCCAAAAACTTCACTAATTTATCCAAATCTGCTTCCATTTCTGGTTTTATATCTGCTTTTCTTGCATCAAATTCCATTGATTTGAACTCCCATTTTTTGAATTTGATAGAATTTGCTTTTGTTGTAATAGTAGTGTCGCCACGCAAAAAGAATTTCTCTTCTATTCTAAAAAAATCATCTCCTGTAATAATTACAAGATAATTATTGTTTTTGATAAGGTCAAATTCATACGAACCATCAGGGCGCAAAAACTTAGGCGCAACCTCAATACCGTTGTCCAAATCAACTACTGCCACAATTCCCTTAAATGGGTTTCCCGTTTCTGCATCAACCACATTTCCCTTAAATACAGAATTTGCATTAGGTTGCGCC
>JAYVHJ010000463.1:0-12336 GCA_043771315.1 Raineyaceae bacterium | reverse complement strand
GGCGCAACCTCTTTCAATGCAGGAAACAAAGGTACATCAAGCTCCTCCAAATCTAGCTTTTTGAGCGTTTTTTTTAGGCTTGTATAGTTCTCATATCCCATAATTGTAGCATTTTTTGTAAATCCTCTTGAATTTTCTTATAAATATTCTGCAAAAATACACAAAAAAACGCACTTTTAACACGAAATTACAACACAATTTTTATGGGTTTTACGGTATAACCTTCTTTTCTCAAACGCAAAATAACGCCATCAATGCCTACCAAATGCGCTGCTCCCACAGCAAAAAAAGTAGGTTTTTTAGTTATCATTTCAAAGATTTGTGGCATCCATTTGTCGTTTCTATTTTTGAGAAGATTGTTATATTCGTCTGTTTCCATTGTTGCAAGGGTCATTTCTGCAATTTTATTGAGATTTTGCTCCTTGTAAAGTTGTGTGAGTTTCTGGATTTCTTGGTCATCTTTTAGCGCAACAGTATCACGTACTGTTTTTAGTAGCATTTCTTTCTGTTTTAGGATAGGATAACCATCAAAAAGTGCCTTAGTTTGGTCTTCCACGCTTTCTAATCCGCCCACTTCTTTGCCTTCTGTTTTTGCCTTATCTTGAAAATAACCGTCCATAGAACTTGCAAAAGGGTTTCCAATAGAAGCAGATTTGTCTGTATCAGCTTTAGGGAATAATTTTGCATATTTGACGCTTTCTATCATTTGTTGTGCCATCATAGGCTTTACTTTGTTGAACCAAGCAAAAGACATTCCTACTTTTTGAAATGCTTCTTCTACTTCTGCATATTCTTTTGGGGTAAGAAGTTCTTTCATAGTGGTATCACGCATCACGCAAGCCGCAAAAACCTTCATCATAGCCATATTATCAATGGTTATTTCACCTACGACACGTTCAGCAAGTGCAAATTTTTCTTGTACAATTTTGCTATCAATCATTGTTTTTGGATTAAACAAATGATGTGTACCAAAAACATAAGAAGGTTTTTTGACATCTTTCCCTGAAATCTCCCAAAAAACAGAATTTTCTAAATTGGTAGATGCCAATTTGTCAGTTTTGTTGGTTTTATTTTGTGCAAAAACGTCTTCTGCAAGTACCAAATTGGTGAGCAAAATCCATATAAAAACAATATTTTTCTTCATTTTATGCTTATTTTTAGTCTAAATACATAACGTAAACAATGCTATTTTAGTGTTTGTTTGCAAAAATCAAACCGTTTTTTTAATCAATTACGAATTACGAGTAAATACAAAATATTGATAATCAAGCAACGCACTGATCACAAAAACGTAATTTGAAATTTGTAATTCGTAATTGTATTGTTGTTTATTCAAAAAAAAACTTTAATTTTGAGTTGATTATATTTGAAACTATTTTGTATCAAAATGGAAGAACTATCATTATCATTTACACATATAAAACTATCTTAAATGCCTTTTAAAACCACTTTTCAGAAGACACAAGAAGTAATAAATGTTTATATTACTTCATTGGAAAACTATACAGACGAAACTTTTTTGATGAAAAAAGATGATAATACTTGGTCTGTTGCTCAAATGTACGAACACATTTTCATTTCTGCACAGTTTTTTATGTACCAAACTAATAATTGCTTTTCTGAAAGAAAAGGGCAAATTGGGGGAGATAAAACTGATATTGGAGACAATATTTATCAATATGATGGTTTCCCACCTATCAAAATCAAAATACCAGAAGCATACCAAACCGCAGAGCCATTAGTGCCAAAAACACGCACAGAATACAAAACACTCTTTGTGAATTTGCTCCTTCAAATGGAAAAAATGCTTGAAATTCTTGAAAAAAATAATGGAGAATATAAAATAAAACACGCTGTTTGTGGTTTTCTTGGTGCTTTGGAATGGTATAAAATGGTTTGGTATCACTCGGAACATCATTTTATACAAAAGAAAGAGTTAGAAATGTTTATTGGTGTAGTAAGTAATTAGTTAAATAATTTGGGTAAATAATTGATTATGAAAATTTTAGATGCTTTTTTAGGGCTTGCCGTTGGTGATGCGTTGGGCGTTCCTGTGGAGTTTTTGAGCAGAGAAACCATCAGAAAACAACCTGTAACGGATATGTGGGCATTTGGTACACATAATCAGGAAGCAGGAACGTGGTCTGATGATGGTTCTTTGGCATTTTGTTTGGCTGAAAGTCTAACAAAAGGCTATGATTTGCAAGATATTGCTAATAATTTTGTTTTGTGGTATGATGAGGCTTTTTGGGCGGCTCGTGGGCAGGTTTTTGATGTAGGAATGGGTACATCAAACGCAATTAGGCGTTTTCGTGATGGTTCAATTCCTACTGTTGCAGGTGGAAATAGTGAAAGAGATAACGGAAATGGCTCTTTGATGCGTATTTTGCCTATTGTTTTCTATCTAAAATATCAGAACAAAACAATAGAAGAAAGATTTAAAATAATTTCTGATATTTCTAGCATCACTCACGGGCATATACGAGCTATTTTGGCGTGTTTTATTTATTGTGAGTTTGCGTTGGAGCTTTTAGAAGAAAATTCTAATAAAGAAATTGCCTACAAAAATATGCAAGAAAAAGTTAATAACTTCTTGAATACTAACTTAATAGTTTCTCAAAATGAAATAGATAAATTTCATAGGATTTTGGGAAACCCTGAACTTAGCATTTTAGATGCTTTTGAAGATAAAATTTTGTCCTCTGGGTATGTGTTGGATACGTTAGAAGCTAGTATTTGGTGTTTTATGACTACAAATAATTATGCTGATGCCACGCTAAAAGCCGTTAATTTGGGTAGCGACACAGATACAACTGGTTGTGTTACAGGCGGTTTAGCGGGTTTGTTTTATGGTAAAAGTGCTATTCCTGCGCATTGGCTTGATGTTCTTGCTAAAAAAGAGGAAATAACACAACTCGCTGAAAGATTAAGCAAAAAACTTCTTAATTTTTAATATTAACATTAAAATAATCATATTGTGTGAGAATTTTACATAATTCACAATTTAAAATTTACAATTCAAAATGCTGATTAGATTTGTTGTAAAGAACTTATTTTCTTTCAAAGAGGAAACGGAATTTAATCTTTTGCCTAGCAAATCCCAAAGATTAAATCACCATAAATACCAAAAAAACGGTATTGAAGTCCTCAAAATGACAGCTTTGTATGGCGCAAACGGCTCTGGAAAATCTAATTTAGTGAAAGCAATAGGACTTTTTAGGGAAATGTTGCTTACTGGCATTATTCCGCCTCAATTCAATAATCAAAAATTTAAACTTTCTAAAACTACTCAAAATGAGCCTGTGGAGCTTGCTATGGAGTTTGTAAGGGGTAATCACAATTATTACTATTCTGTTTCTATCAATAATGGAATAATTATTGATGAATACTTTGATTGTAATGATGAAAAACAAGAAAATGAAGTGATTTTTCATAGAGAATATAAAAATGAAGAAACAAAAATTACTTTCTATAAAGCCTTTGAGGATAATGCAGAAAATCAAGTGTTAAAAAGAATTATTGAAAAAGATTTACTGAAAAATAATCAGCCATTGTTTACATTACTCAATACAATTAGTAATGATTTCTTTATTGATATTAAAGTAGCCTATGAATGGTTTAACTTAGGTTTATGGATTGTGTATCCTCAAACAGCACCAGCAGGATTAGCCCAATTGGTTGATAAAGACGTTAAATTTAAATTATTTGCTAATAATTTAATGTCTTCTTTTGATATTGGAATTTCAAAATTAAAAGTTGAGATTACAGATATTGAAGATATGTTTGGTAAAGATAATCAAGCAAATATGGAAATGGTTAAGCTAGAACTTGAAAAAAATCCCAATAGCGTAATAACACTAACTGGGTTATCAGATAATCAAAGAGTTTCAGTAGTTAAAGAAGGTGAAGAAATTAAAGTTAAAAAATTATTGTTTGAGCATAAAAATGAAGATAATGAAGACGTAGTATTTCAGTTAGAAGAAGAGTCTGATGGAACAAAAAGGCTTTTAGAATATTTACCTGTTTTGGGAGATTTGACAAATACAAAAAGAACTTTTATCATTGACGAAATTGAGCGCAGTATTCACCCAATAATCATAAAAGAGTTAATAAGCAAATTTTCAAAAGATGAGCAAACGCAAGGGCAACTAATTTTCACTACACACGAGTCTAATTTGCTTGACCAAGAGATTTTTAGGCAAGATGAGATTTGGTTTGCTGAAAAAAAACTAGGTGCAACCAAACTCTCACCTTTGAGTGATTTTAAAGAAAATGCTGCTCTAAGCCTTGATAAAGGTTATTTGGCTGGTAGATTTGGGGGAATTCCGTTTATAGGTGATTTGCAAAACCTTAATTGGCACAAATTTGAGGAGGAAAATTTAGAAAATCAAAAATTGGAAAATAATGATTAGAAGGAATATATACGAGAAAAAAGAAGCTACTAAAGATGAAACACTATTTTATGTGTTTTGTGAAGGAGAAAAAACAGAAACTACTTATTTTCATTTCTTTGCTAAATTTGTTTCAAAATTAAAAATTCAAATTGTAAAAATTGATGGTAAAAATTATCCAATGGGACTCTACAATAATGCGTATGAAAAATTGATAAAAACTAACCAAGATAACTTTGATGAAAATATTGACGAAGTTTGGTTTGTCCTTGACACAGATGAAAGAGATGATGAAATAATTTTGCTTAGAGAAAACGTGAAAAACCACAATAATTGGTTTGTAGCGCAAAGCAACCGTTCTTTTGAAGTATGGCTTTATTATCATTTTAAAGCAGAAAAACCAACAGAAGATATTGGAAAAAATTGGAAAAATTATTTGAATGAAATCATAAAAGGTGGTTTTGATGCTCGTAAGCACCCAATACACATAGAAACTGCCATTATGAATTCTAAAACTAACTTTTCTGATGCTTCTCCTTTGCCTGACGTTCACGAAACACAGGTATATGAGCTTGCAGAAAAGATTTTACCATTTGTAAAAGATGATATTGATAAATTATTAACAAAAAAATAACACTCCAACCTCCAAAAATGCCTAATTTCTCAATAGAAATGCCCAATAAAAGCCTTGCAAAGGATATTCAGTTTAATATTGACCATAAAACCAAACCACTTGGCTCTCTTGGTCGTCTGGAAGAAATAGCCCTGCAAATAGCCCTTATCCAACAAACGCAAAGCCCAAAACTCAATAATCCTCATTTGGTTGTTTTTGCCGCAGACCACGGCATTGCAGGTGGTGGTGTGAACGCTGGTGTAAGTGCCTTTCCGCAAGAAGTTACTTATCAAATGGTGCTTAATTTTCTCAATGGAGGTGCTGCCATCAATGTTTTTGCTAAACAGAACAATATAAATTTAATAGTGGTTGATGCTGGCGTAAATTATGATTTTGCCAAACACGACAATCTTATAAATGCAAAAGTAGCAAAACAAACGGCTAACTATCTCACTAACAAGGCAATGACTAATGAACAATTAGAACATTGTCTTACGCAAGGAGCGCAAATAGTGGCTGATATTCACGCAAAAGGTTGCAACGTGATTGGTTTTGGTGAGATGGGCATTGCAAATACTTCTTCTGCGGCTATTTTGATGAGTATCTGTTGTAAATCTTTGATAGAAAACTGCGTTGGAAAAGGTACAGGGCTATCTAATGAACAATTAGAGAATAAAATAGAAGTATTAAGAAAAGCCATTTTACACCATAATTTGGACAATGAAACTGCTACTTTGGAGGAAATGCTGATAGCTTTTGGGGGGTTTGAGATAGCTATGATGTGTGGGGCAATGCTCAAAGCGGCAGAACTCAAAATGGTGGTTTTGGTTGATGGTTTTATTGCTACAGCTGCGTTTTTGGTGGCGCACCATAAAGAGCCATTAGTGAAGGAATACGCTATTTTTACACATCAGTCAGATGAACAAGGACACAAAAAAATGCTTGATTTTTTAAAAGTAAAACCTATTTTAAACCTAAATATGCGACTAGGAGAGGGGACGGGTTGCGCTATGGCGTACCCAATTGTAAGTGCTGCAGCTAATTTTTTGACAGAAATGGCAAGTTTTGGTAGCGCAGGAGTGAGTGAAAAATAATTGATAAGCAAGTTTGTTTAACTCTCCAAAAATTTGAAACTTTTGGAGAGTTTTCTATTGCAATAAAATTACTTAAATTTTAAGATTTCATTTTTGATATTTTCAGCGGAATTTTGTAGGATAAAATCTTCAAAATCAGCATTATTATTGTCTTTATTTGCACCAAAATGTGTTTTAAAACGAGTAATAAAATCTCCTAATTCTTTGCCTTCCAAATTGGTAAGTGCCATAATAATTTTTCCATTGAATTTTTCTGCTATTTTGATAGCTTTTTCTTCTTTAACTTTCTCATCTTCAATAAGTTGATAAAGATTTGCTTCTGCAAAATAATTAGCAATCATTGGTAAATATTCTTTTCTATTTTCTTTTGAAAAATAATGCTTTTGGACGTTATTTTCTTCCAACCAATCCGTAAATTTACTAACTGTGGTCCGCTGTTCTATCCGTTTTTCAGTCGTTTTTGAGGTATCAAAATATGGTTTGTAGGAAAAATAAGGAGAAGTTATTACCCATTCAAACATTGTTTCCAACGTTTGGAAGCCATTTTGCCAATAAGAAAAATCTAGTTCCAAAAATTCAATGATTTTTTTGATGTCCAAGCAAACAGACAAATCTGTTTTGTAATGCCCATCTGCACGCCTATACACGTATGAAAGTCCAGTTTCACCAAATTTGAGGTTAAAACGGTGAAATATTTTTCCTAATAAATTTCCCAAATCATTGAAACACAAAAAATTATATGTACTTTCAAAAAAAGCGGGTTTTACACAAAAAAAATCTACCTGAAAATCAAGATAAGCCGTAGAAAAAATATGCCCAGAAGACTTGAATTTGCTAATTTTAAGGTCGTGAGTGATGCTTTTTGTTAAATCTTGCCAGTTGTTATAACTTGTTTGATTTTCTGTTAAAATTTCTTTTGAAACCAAAATATCCACATCTCCAAAAGTGGGTTTTGATGCATAATAACGAGGTGTTTTATAATATTTTCCTAGTTTTTGGTCAAGATATGGCGTAATATCTGCTATTATTTGCAAATATTTTTCTTTGTCCACACGCCCTAAGTTCATTAAAAGTCCACCCATACATATTCTTAATTTGATGTTTTGAAAGTTAAAAGTAATCAAATTTTTCTTTTTTTACAAATATAAAGGTTGGTGTTTTAGCGCAACAGCACCACCAACGCACTAATAAATAATGAAAGTTTTATATTCGTACGTCTTATTTTGTACCTCTTCTTAATATCCTGTACTCATAGCGGCAATACCATAGAAAATAGCCCAACCCATAAACCCAATAATAATCACCCAAAACCACGCAGGGATAGAATGAGGCGTTTCACTGCCTTCTATCATAAAGCGTTTTTGGTCACCTTTTCCATAAGCGTTTATCATTAAAGGAATAACCCCATCAACAATTTCATTGTCCGTAATGCCCTCAATAGCTATTGCAGGTCCATTTCTGACTGTAAACGGAATTTTCCTAATACCTTCTTTACCCAAAGAATCTCTACTGACAATTTTCAAAATATGGTCGCCATCTACCAATTTGCGAGTGTCAAGCTCAAAATTAATAGGTACAAAAAGCTCTGCATAAGGCACAACATCATCATCTAAAAAAATTACAACTGCACTTCTATGCTTGCTGTGAGAATTTATTTCTGTAGCAATACTAATTTCAGTATCATTTTCAATGTTGTTTTCAATATTATTCATTTTGTTTGAGTTTTAGTCTAAAATAAAATTTTTGATGTGGTCTTCATTATTTTCATTTGGTTTGATAAGCCATTTAACGCTATAAATCAGTGTTAAAACTGCAATAATGGCTATTATCCATACGCCAACATAATCCCAGTTGCTTTCTGCACCTGCACCGTGAACAACACCTTTGAGTATTTTTGGTTGATTTCTTTCGCAAACTGGACAAGAAAAACCAACAACCACAGACAACATCAACGCAATAAAACTAATTGCTTTTTTCATAATTATTTGATTTAGAATGTTTATAAATTTTGCGTATCTATAAATATGTCGTTCCGCTGGAACTAATACATAATTTAACTCACAACTATTTAGCTTCTTTTGCGACTTTGACTTTAATCATATCCATTATTTTCTTTACTTCATCAGGTGTTACTTTTTTGCCTGTATTTCCCCACGCAGTACGCTCATAATTAATGATTGCTGTTACTTGATTTTCATCAAAGTTCATATTTGTTCCAACGGCAGCCATTACGCCATAATTGGCATTGGCATCATAACCATTCATAATAATATCTACATACAACTCCAGATTGTCACTATTAACCACTTTGCTACCTTTCAAAGGAGGAAACGCACCTTTCAAACCTTCTCCGTTTTCTTGGTGGCAACTCTGACAATTAGCCACATAAAGAGCCTTTCCATCTAACAAACCAGCACCTTTTGGATTCCCATTAGAATTATTACTAGCTATTTCTTCTTTTGGTGTTCGTTTATACATAAATTCAATAGGTTTTATGTTGCTTGGAAGTGGTGCTTGTTTGAGTGCTTGTATGTATGCTACGAGCTGTAAAGCCTCTTTTTTAGCAATAATTTTATGGTTTTTGTTGTGATTTCCATAGATAAATTCAGGAGAAATATTCACTACAACATCATTTTTATCAGGTTTTTCTTTTGATTCAAATAACCATTGATACGAAGGCATTATGGATTGTCCAATAACCGCACGAGGATTGTATAAGTGCATCAAATGCCATTCTTTGCTAGGTTGTCTGTTGCCAATATCCGTTAAATCTGGTCCTGTGCGCTCTGTTCCCATCACTGTTGCGGTATTTTGCCAAATGCTTGTACGTCCAATATTAGCATAATCAGCTGCCATTCCAGGACGTGAGCCAAACATTTTATCCATTTCTACATTACGCACTTGTTGCGAATGACACCCTACACAACCTTCTCCAATATAAATGAGTTTTCCTGCAAGTGCATCACCTTCAAGCGGTTTTGTGTTGGGAAGTGGGGCATTATTTTGCTGATTTTGAAAAGCAGGCATAATGACAGTAATATATGTCAAGAAAGTAAATAATGCTCCTGCGGTGATGTAGAGGCGTTTATGGTCGTTAAATATTTTCATTTTTAATATTATTTTTTTAGAATTTATCTGCAGGGTATAAAACCCTGCGCTACTGATTATCAATACTTTATGCCCATTATCAATAGCGTAGGGTTTTATACCCTACGTACTTTTATCCTACATTTTAATACAATTTAGGATTTCTGCAAGAGTTTAAAAGCCTCTTCTTTTACATCAACTTCTGGTATTTCTTTTGCCACCATTTTATAAAAACTATACGCAAAAACAAGGTGAGAAATAAACATCAAACTACCTCCAATAGCTCTCCAAAGCCAATATTGGAACATTAGCACCACACTATCAATAAATGGTTTGCCTTCCATCCACATCAGCCCTTTGAGTGTTGCACCAATAGACAAAGGAATAGCGTAAAATAAAAGTCCTATGAAAGCTACCCAAAAATGTACACCTACAAGATGTTGAGGCGGTTCTTGTCCTGTCAAACGTGGAACAATAGCATAAATTGCTCCCCACAAAGCAAAGGTAATAATACCATAAAAGCCAAGATGTGAGTGTGCCACCGTAAAATCTGTAAAATGCCAAATTAAGTTAGTGAATTTGAAGGCTTGCGCTGTTCCCTGCATAGAAACAATAAAATAATAAATTACTGCTACTAAGAAAAACGGCAATGTATAACTATTTGTTACTTTGTTCCATTGTCCTTTGAAAGTAACAATAAAGTTAATTGTACCTGCAAAAACGGGGATTATCATACCTGCACTACCTACAATAGCCACCGTTTGCAACCACCAAGCAATAGGCGCAAATACAAAATGATGTGTACCAATAATGGTATAAAAGATAATTTGCGCCCAAAAAGCCAAAATACCCAAACTATACGCATAAATAGGTCTGTTAATTTGTTGAGGAATAAAATAATACAACAAACCCAACGTATAAAGTGTAAACCACATTCCTACACCTGAGTGCATAAAATAACCTTGCACAATGGTTTCACTAACGCCATCTTGCCAAAATGGCAAATATGCAGTCAGGGCGACAATAATGGTGAAAATCAAAGAAGAAACAATATACCAATTAGAAATATAAATCTCTTTTGTAGTTCTATTAGCAACAGTCATAATGAAATTGATAAGTGTCAAAATCAATGCTACCGCAAACAATGCCATTACAGGCCAAACATACTCCCTAAATTCTCCGCCGCCATTATTAAAGCCTGACATCAAACACAATGAACCAAAAATAACCATCAAATTAGTGAGTACAAGTGCAATCCAACCCATTTTTACACTATAAATTTTGGTATTACTTACTGTAGGCACTACATAATAACCCAAACCAATCATAGCAAGAGAAGCCCAACCCCAAAAAACAATGTTTGTATGCACTGGACGCAATCTCCCAAAACTCAACCAACTAATTTGCTCCATATCTGGCACAAGAAATTTTGTTCCTAGATATTGTCCAACTCCTGTGCCTACCACAAGCCAAAATGTAGCACAACCCAAATACCATAAAATCAGTTTGGTGATGTCTGGAGCTAATATTGGTCTTTGTGTTGCCTTTCTTTTTTTAGCTAAAAAGTTGGTATAATGCCTTTCATCAACATTTTGAATAATCCCTTTTGTGTCTTCTGCTTTTTGTGTACCTGAAAGTTCTGTATTATTGAGATGATAACTAAGTGCATTTTCTCGTTTGATAAGGTGCTTTTCAAGTTCTTTGTCGTCTATTGTTTTGATATGTTCCGCAAATTTTTCTGCTTCTTTCATTTTAAGACTATTAAAATAATTTTTTATAGCATTATTTGCTTTTACAAGCACAAAAAATACACCCAAAAGCACAGGGATACTCATCAAAATAATAGTAATAATGATACCTGGCTGGCTAAAAAGTGAATCTGCAGCATTTTTGGGTACATTTGTAGCAGGCGTTTGCGCAAAAAGCGTATTTGCTGAAAAAAACAAAAACAAGAAAGTTATAATTTTTGATGGATTGTTTGTGTTATTTATCTTGTCGCAAGAACCGCCATTTTTACAGTTTCCAGAGCATTTTTTTCTTTTCATTTTGATAAATTGGTGTATTTGGTCTTGGTTAAGCGTTTGGATATAATCAGAAAAATGTGTTTCTGTATTTTTCTGTTCCCATTCGTCATTTTGCGTATCTTGGTTTTTCATACTAAAATAAGTATTCATAATCAAGATAAACAAAGGGATAATACCCAAAAGCAACACTAATGAAAGTCCCAAAAGTCCATAACGGTCAGCAATAATATTGTCGGCGGTTTGAGCTTGCAAATCCATATTTGTACCAACTATCATCAATAATACAATGATTATCAATAATATAGGTTTTTGTTTTTTTGTTTGTTGAATTGATTTCATAATGATTTTTATTGTTTTAGTATGATTTTTGATATGAAAATTTTGGTGAATGATTAAATAAACATAAATAGATTTTAATACCTTTTTATCTTTTATTAGCGAATAAAAATACAAGCAAAATTTATGTATTTTTCAAAAAAAACTTGCCAGAATCCAGTTTGTCTTTGAAGTCGGCTATTGTGTTATTTTCTATCATTTTGATTAAATTTCTCTTAATTTCTTTGTACTCATTATGAATGGGGCAGGGGTTTTTCTCTGAACAGGCTTTTAGTCCTAATACACAATTCATATATAAGTCATCACCATCAATAGTCATTACAATATCTGCAATAGAGGTTTTCAAATCTTTTTCGTCCATAAAAAATCCGCCATTAGGACCTTTTATAGAATGTACCAACTTTTTTTTACTCAAATCTTGCATAATTTTGGCGGTAAAATGCTCTGGCGCATCAATGCCACTAGCAATTTCTTTCGCACCTATGCGTGTGCCTTCTTCTGATTTTTGGGCAACAAAAATCATAGCTTTAATAGCATATTCACAAGATTTGGAAAACATTTTGACAATTTTAATGGTTTTGTTACTAATTTATAAGACAAAGGTAAAAAAATAGTTTAGAATAAAAAGAGTTTTTTATCTTTTTATTGATATTTAGATTTGTTCTAAATAAAAAATGGTTTTACTGAATTTTTTGAGATTTGAAAATCATTTATTCATTTGTAATATTTGTACAAAATCTTTATTTTGTTTAAGTACGCAAATTCCACCATAATTTATCTCCAAACGGAAG
>JAYVHJ010000462.1:0-2535 GCA_043771315.1 Raineyaceae bacterium | reverse complement strand
TATCAATAGATGCAAAAAGTTTTTTATCTATCTCATTATCTGCAAATAACACATCAGAAAGCGGTTTATATTTTCCTATTGATTTAGGGAATTTAAACTCCAAATTTTCTTTGAAACCCACAATAATAGTACGTTCTCTTTTTTGTGGCAAACCAAAATCTAAAGCATTAAGTACCGTATGATGGACAAAATAACCCAATTCCCTTAATTTCTCTAAAATGGTATTAAAAGTGCGCCCATTGTCGTGTGTACGTAGTTGTTTGACATTTTCTAGTAGAAAAGAAAAAGGCTGTTTTACTCTCAAAATCTCTTCAATATTAAAAAACAATGTACCTCTTGTATCTGCAAAACCTTGCATACTTCCAATAATAGAAAAAGGCTGACAAGGAAAGCCTGCAAGCAAAATATCGTGGTCAGGAATGTCCTCTGGCTCTATTTGAGTAATATCTCCAAAAGGTTTTTCGTTAAAATTAGCTTCATACATTTTTTGCGCATCTTTGTCCCATTCAGAAGTGAAGACGTTTTCACAGCCAAAAGGCTCAAAACCCAATCTTATACCTCCAATTCCTGCAAATAAATCTATTGTACGTAATTTTGTCATATTTTTTGTACTTCGTACCTCAAAAATTAAACTGTTCCTTCTTTTAATCTTTCAGCGTTTTCCACAAGACGTAATTCTTCAATAAATTTGTAGATTTCACCGTCCATAACAGAAGGCAAATTAAAAATATCCATTCCAATTCTGTGGTCTGTAACACGTCCTTGTGGATAATTATAAGTACGGATTTTGTCAGAACGGTCGCCACCGCCTACCATAGTTTTGCGTATGTCGCCAACTTCTTTGTTATGTTTGGCAAGCTCAATATCATAAACACGAGAACGTAACACTTTGAGTGCTTTTTCTTTGTTTTTGGTTTGAGATTTTTCATCTTGACAACTCACCACCACGCCACTAGGTACGTGTGTAAGGCGCACCGCAGAATATGTAGTATTTACAGACTGCCCACCAGGACCAGACGAGCAAAAAGTATCTACACGTACATCACTCATATTTATATTTACTTCTACATCATCCATTTCAGGCAAAATCACCACAGATGCCACAGAGGTATGTATGCGTCCTTGAGTTTCTGTCGCAGGCACACGTTGCACTCTATGCACACCAGACTCATACTTCATTTGTCCAAAAACATCTTCTCCAGAAATAGAGGCAACAACCTCTTTGAAACCACCAGATGCTCCATCAGTAAAGTCCATTACTTCAATTTTCCAGCCTTGTTTTTCCGCAAATCTTTGGTACATTCTTAGTAAATCTCCAGCAAAAATAGCCGCTTCATCACCACCTGCTGCGCCACGTATCTCCAAAATAATATTTATGCTATCATTTGGGTCTTTTGGCACAAGCATTTCCTTAATAAAACTTTCTAAAACGTCCTTTTGAGGATAAAGTTCGTCAAGTTCCATTTTTGCCATTTCTCTAAATTCTTGGTCTTTTTCAGTAGAAACAACAGTTTTGGCATTGTCAATATTACTTAAAATATCTTTATATTCTTCATATTTCTTAACAATTTTGTCAAGGTCTTTGTATTCTTTGGTTAATTTTGCAAAATTTTTCATATCTTCCATTATATTTGGCTGAATGATAAGGTCTGCAACTTCCTCAAAACGTACTTTTATGGCTTCTAATTTATCTAACATAATAATTATGAGTTATGAGTTGTGAGTTATGAGTCGTATATCTCATTCACAATCAGATTTTAGTTATTTTCTTTATATTTTTTTTGGTTTTTTGCAAATATACGGTTTTTTCTATGCAATTAAAAATCTTATTTTTGGTTTAAGATAGTGGCAAAAAGTAGGGCAACCATAAAGATTGCCCTATTTTGAATAAATTGTAAGTGCCTAATTATGAATATTTTGTATTCATTCATAATTTATAATTCACAATTCATAATTACTTTATACTCTTTCAATTATGCCATCTACAATGCCATACTCCACAGATTCTTGGGCTTCCATCCAATAATCTCTGTCAAAATCAGCCATAATTTTCTCATAAGTTTGGTTACAGTTTTTAGCTAAAATCTCTGCACCCATTTTCTTAGTTTTAATGATTTCTTTTGCCGTAATAGCAATATCAGAGGCTTGTCCTTGCATATAACCGCCAATACTAGGCTGATGTATCATTACCTGCCCACTTGGGTAGATAAACCTGCGCCCTTTCGTGCCACCAGACAACAAAAGAGACCCCATAGATGCCGCAAGACCAATACAAACAGTAGAAACAGGAGATTTCATCATTTGCATTACGTCATAAATAATCATTCCTGCGGTTACAGAGCCACCAGGGCTATTGATATAAAACGTGATTTCTTTGTCGCTTTCAGACTCCAAATACATCAATCTTTCTGTGATATATTTTGCTGAATAGTCCATTACAGGACCCCATAAGAAAATTTTTCTTTCCGCAAGAAATTTGTTATCAAATTTATTACCAGAGCCAAGATTTTCAAAAAGCTCTTTTAGGCTTTTTTC
>JAYVHJ010000461.1:0-5765 GCA_043771315.1 Raineyaceae bacterium | reverse complement strand
CTGTTCTGTTGGTTTTTCGTGATTAGAAAAATGCAAAAACATTACAACTTCATTAAGAATTTGGGTAACAGTTTTTTGTAGAAAATGGCTAAAATTAGCTATCCAATTATCTTCTGTTTGATAATCAGTATTGGCATAACTAATGTAAATATCGTAATTAAAAGGCATTTTATGGCGTTTTTTGGGTAGTTTTTTGATTAGTGGTTTTCATACTTGAAAGATTTTCAAATTCCTTCAAACGTTGGTAAAACTTAAATTTTCATTTCAGGGATTTCTCCTTCTATAACAAGTTTTCCGTCTGTTGCTTTTTGTATTTCTTCTACACTCACGCCTGGCGCACGCTCCAAAAGTTTAAATCCGCCCTCTGAAAGCACTTCCAAAACCGCAAGTTCTGTTACAATTTTCTTCACACAACCAATACCTGTAAGTGGCAAATCACATTTTTTAAGCAGTTTTGATTCTCCTGCTTTATTGACGTGTTGCATAGCTACAATAATATTTTTGGCAGATGCCACCAAATCCATTGCGCCACCCATACCTTTTACCATTTTTCCTGGAATTTTCCAATTAGCAATGTCGCCATTTTGAGAAACCTCCATTGCGCCCAAAATAGTCAAATCAACGTGTTCGCCACGTATCATAGCAAAACTATCAGACGAACTAAACAGCGCAGAGCCTTTTACCATTGTGATTGTCTGCTTTCCTGCATTAACAAGGTCTGCATCAACGTCTGCATCAGCAGGAAATGGACCAATACCAAGTAAACCATTTTCAGACTGCAAAACCACGTTCATTCCCTCAGGAATATAGTTTGCCACTAACGTAGGTATGCCAATACCCAAATTTACGTAGTAGCCATCTTTGAGTTCTTGCGCAATTCTTTTAGCAATTCCGTTTTTATCTAACATTTTTTGAATTATGAGTTGTGAATTATGAGTTATGAGTTTTTAATATAATGTAAATAACTTCCTATTATTTTTTCTTACCACTAAGTTCATTAAGAAATACACTCTAAGTAGGCACTAAGAAATACAAAATTAGGAGTTTATTTGCAACACATTACTTAGGAGTTTTCAATAGTTACAGAAAACAACACAATAATACACAAAAAAGAAAATATTAGCTAATATATCAAGGAAATATTTTGAGAAACTAATAATCAATTCCATATATTTTCGTAAATATACATTTTTTCCTTTATTTTTACAAAAAATACTTCACACCTAAGACCTCACACCTCAAAAAAATGGCTTGGCAAAAACATCTTACTGCATTCAAAAATTATATGAAATTAGAGCGTTCTCTCTCTGAAAACTCTATTGAAAGCTATTTTTATGACCTTGCAAAGCTGGAACAATACGTTGCTTTAACAAATACTTCAAAAGAAAAATCAATAGAAAACAATATACAAACCTCTCCCCTAGATGTTACAGAAAAGCAAATAACTGCTTTTTTGCAGTATTTGGGAAGTTTGGGTATTGCAGAAACCTCGCAAGCACGTATTTTGTCTGGTGTGAAAGCATTTTATAAATTCTTATTTTGGGAAAATTTGCTTACAAACGACCCTACGGCACTTATTCACGCTCCAAAAATAGGTAGAAAACTCCCTGATGTGCTTAGTTTTTTAGAAATAGAACAACTTTTTGCTATTATTGACCTTTCTACGCCTGACGGCACACGCAATAGGGCAATGTTAGAAGTGCTTTATAGCTGCGGTTTGCGTGTTTCTGAACTTACAGAACTCAAAATAACTAATTTGTTTTTTGATATTGGCTTTATAAAAGTCATTGGGAAAGGTAACAAAGAACGTTTCGTACCTATTGGAACTGATGCTATTAAATACGTGAAAATGTACCTAGAAACTATTCGTATTCATCAGAAAGTTAAAAAAGAAGCTGAAAACATTGTTTTTATCAACCGTTTGGGTGGTGGGCTTTCTCGTGTGTTTGTTTTTATGATGATAAAAGCACTTGCAGAGAAAATTAGCCTCAAAAAAACCATTAGTCCGCACACTTTTAGGCATAGTTTTGCGACACATTTGATAGAAGGTGGCGCAGATTTGCGTGCTGTACAAGAAATGCTAGGACACGAATCTATTACCACGACAGAGATTTATACACATTTGGATAATGATTATTTGCGCCAAACTATACAACAATTTCACCCACGAGCGTAGTATTTCAATTACGAATTATCAATTACGAATTACGAAAAAATACACAGATAAAATGTGTATTTATCTGTGTATCTGTGGCAACAAAATCAGAGAATTACCCTAAAATCTCCTCTAAACTTTCCTTATTTGCCTTAATAATTTGCTTGATATTTTCGTCTGAAATAGCCGTAGAAATAAACATACTCTCAAATTGTGAGGGAGCAAGATAAACACCTCTTTTTAGCATTGCTTGGAAATATTTACCAAAAAAAGCTAAATCACTTGTTTTTGCAGTTTCAAAATTGGTAACTTCCGTATCAGTAAAAAATAGCGTAAACATAGAACCAACACGGTTTATCTTGTAATTGATACCCAAATCATCACAACCTTCCGCTATTCCTTCTGTTATTTGCAGACAAATATCATCTAACTGCTTATAAATCTGTGGATTATCATTTATTTCGTGGAGCATTGCCAGCCCAGCCGCCATTGCCAACGGATTTCCTGACAAAGTCCCTGCCTGATAAACCTTGCCCACAGGTGACACCACGTCCATTATTTCTGCTTTCCCGCCATACGCACCCACAGGAAGCCCTCCTCCAATGATTTTGCCTAGTGTAGTCATATCAGGAATAACATCATAAAGTTCTTGTGCGCCTCCACGTGCCAACCTAAAACCAGTCATCACCTCGTCAAAAATCAGTACAATATTTTCTCTTGTGCAAATTTCCCTAAGTCCTTTCAAAAAACCTTGTGCAGGTGCAACACAGCCCATATTTCCTACGACAGGCTCTAAAATAATACAAGCAATTTCGTTTTTATTAGCACTTACAAGCATCTCCACAGCAGCCAAATCATTGTAAGGTGCAGTAAGCGTATCTTGCGCCACGCCCAACGTAACTCCCAGACTATCAGGTGTTCCCATAGTTGCCATACCACTCCCAGCTGCAATGAGAAAAGCGTCTGCGTGTCCGTGATAGCAACCCTCAAATTTCAAAATTTTACTTCTATTGGTAAAGCCACGTGCAGCACGAATGGCAGACATTGTGGCTTCTGTGCCAGAGTTCACCATACGCACTTTTTCAATGGAAGGCACCATTTTGATAATCATTTCTGCCATTTCTACCTCCCTGCGTGTGGGCGCACCATACGAAAAAGAATGTTCTAAGGCATTTCTAACGGCATTTTCAATTTTTGGGTGGGCGTGTCCGAGTAGCATAGGACCCCACGAGTTGATAAGTTCTATATAAGCGTTGTCGTCTTCATCATAAATATACGCACCTTTTGCGCTTTTAATGAAGATTGGGTTTCCTCCAACGGCTTTAAAAGCACGTACAGGCGAGTTTACACCGCCAGGAATGATTTTTTGCGCCTTCTGAAAAAGGTCTTGGCTTTTTGTAGTGAGCATTTAGGGAGTTTGTTGTGGGTATTTTTAAATATATTTATTTAGTTTTCCATTAGCTTTTCAAAATCATTGGCATACGTGAGAACATCTATTATTTCACCATCAAAATAAGTATCTTCTTCAAAAGAAGTAGCCACCCAACGCCATTGTTTTATACCGTTTATTTCTACTTCAATAGCCTGCAAATGCACGCCAGTAGCAAAAACAGTATCTTTTGGAAGGGGTTTAGTTGTTGTTTTCATCAGTGAAATAATGGATTATTTTTTATCATTCATTGAATTTATTATTTACAACTACTTGCGTTGTAAGATACATTTTGTAGCGTTTGATGTATTTCTAATTGTTTTACAAACAAATCAATATCCAAAATTTTCACATCAAGATTGTATTTAAACTTTATAAAAGCTGAATGTTCACAAGTATCTTGAAATACTTTTGGAGAAATAAACAAGGTATAAGCCTTTTTGCCCTTTGAAACAAAATCATTTAGATGCCTTTGAATAGAATAACTTTCTCTAATGTGCTGTTGCGTACCTGTGAGTAGTGTAACTTCTACTAAAATTGTTTCTTTGTTTTCAAAACATTCAATATCTGCGTTGCCACCTTGTGCAAAACTTACTGGCAAACCTTCATCATCAGCAATAAAATTAGGCTTTACTTCTACATTTGGAAGTTTTTTAAGCAATGCTAATGATGTCAAAAACTCTAAACGCAAAGGGTTTTCTATAATTCTAAGAATTTCATTTTTTGAACTACCTTTTTTACCCAAAATCAGTAATTCATTTTTCAAAACTTCCCACTCAAAATAATCTACCCACTTCTGTAATTCTTTTTTAGTGGTGCGAATAGGTGCTTTGTGTACTGTAAATTTAGCAATCAAATCAGTATCAACTTTACCAATATATTCAAAAAACATCTTTTCAGTTGTATGTATTGGGTGCTTTTTATAATTTTGCAAAATGTAATCAATAGCAGTTATTTCTTTGCTATTGATGTCAATAAAACGACCTCCACCACGCAAAGAAATGCAACCAGTTAAACGCATTTTCCTTATAAAATCATCAGGATAATCATTTAAAATAGAATTGTCATCACGTTTTGTGTCATCTAAATAACTCTCGCAAATTTCCAAAATAACTTCATTGCTTGGTGTATAGTTATATTCTTGGCGCAATTCTTTTATTTTCAAATATAATGCTTGTGCATCATTGTTTTTCCAGCACAATAATAATGGAATTTCTTTTCTAGAAATGCCTACATTATTAAAAGTTGTGTCTAGATTAATCAATTTGATAGTTTCCAGCAACAAAATCAACGGCACATTTTGATTTAGAACTCTTTTAAATGGGTTATGTCTGTAAAATTTAGCAAAAGCATTACCAAAAACTAACTGTTCATTTTGTGGGTTGTCTTTGTCTAAAAGCATTTTTCCGCTTTCTGAAAACACTATTTTTTCATTTTGCCAATAATAAACAAAACCTAATTCTTTGCCTAATTTGTACCAAGTATCAAACCTAGAAGCCCAACCACGCTCAAAACCTGCCTCTTTGTGATGTTGCGGATTTTCTGAAAAAACTGTTTCTGCTTCCTCTTGAGTGAGTTCTATTTCATATTTCCATTTATCTTTGACAATATCAGAATATTTCATAGGTTGGTACAAACCTTGCTGAATAAGCGTAATGGCAACATCATTGATGACAATTTCAGACAAAATAATGCCTTCGTACTTTTCTAGTACAAATAATATTTCCTTTAGATGTTCCAAATCAAAAGTAAAGAAATTATCTTTCATTATATTTTTCTCCGTTATCTGTCAAAGAATATGTAGCTAAACCTACTCTTCTAAAAAGTTTAATATTTTTGTTTTCAGTTTCTTCTTCAAAAGCATTTATTTCGCCACGTATTGTATTCCTAAATGTATCTAATTTATATTTTTCAGTTAGATTTTCTTCTTTGATTTTTTTCTCTAATTCCACATAAATATCCTTCAAAACAACACTAGAAGCACCTTCTTTGTTTTTTAGTTTTATGAACTCAATTATCATTTTTTTAATTGACGGAATTGTACCAGGCAATTTTTCTTCTTCTTTTTGAAGGTCTTTTATTTCCTTTTTTATGCCAGAATCTAATCCTCTTTTTTCAGATTTATCAAGTTCCTGTTTGATTCCTGCATACCTTAGAATATAATCTGCGGAAGGTTGAAAA
>JAYVHJ010000460.1:0-2101 GCA_043771315.1 Raineyaceae bacterium | reverse complement strand
TGAGAAAGATACAAAGAAATTCAATAAAAAAATTCTAATAAATTCTAATTTTATGATTATCATCAGCATCAAAGACAATGAGCCAATAGACAAAGCTCTTAAAAGATTTAAGAAAAAGTTTGAAAAAACTGGCGTTCTTAAACAACTTCGTGCACGTACATCTTTTGAGAAAAAATCTATTTCTCGTCGTCGTACAGTGCTTAGAGCTGCTTACAAGCAACATTTGCAAATTACAGAAGTAGCTTAATTTGAGTTGTGAGTTTTGAGTTGTGAATTTTGAGTTAAATATAAATTGTATTTATTTGAAATTTATGGGTGAAAATTTTATCAAAGAAATTGAGTAAACAAAAAAAAACAACAATATTTTCAAAATATTGTTGTTTTTTTTTGTTTGTTAAAAAATTGTTACTACATTGTTGTTTGAGGTCTGAAAATACATTTTTTGGTAATATTTTTTGTATTCATAACTCATAACTCATAACTCACAACTCAAAGAATGGTAGAAAATTTTTTGCAATATGTCGCTTTTGAAAAAAGGCATAGTCCACATACTATTACTTCCTATCGTAATGATTTGGAGCAGTTTTTGGCGCATATCAAAGAGAATTTCCAACTAGAAACCTTACTAGAAGCTGACCACAATACTATTCGTTCGTGGATTGTGAGCCTGTCAGAAGCTAAGATTTTACCTATTTCTATCAACCGTAAAATAGCTACACTCAAATCTTTTTATAAATTTTTACTCATAAAAGGACATCTCCAAAATATTCCTACTGGGCGCATCAAACCGCTAAAAGTCGCTAAAAAAACACCTCAATTCATTGAAGAAAGTAATCTTTTACAATTATTTGATAATTTTGTTTTTACTGATGATTTTGAGGGAACTCGTGACCGTTTGGTAATGGAACTTTTGTATGGTACAGGTATGCGTGAGGTAGAGCTTTTGGGACTTAAAGATAAAAATATTGATTTTGTGAGTACGCAAATCACTGTTTTGGGTAAAGGTAATAAACAAAGAATTATCCCTGTTACACGTTCTTTGAGTTTGCTAATTGCGGAATATCAGGAGAAAAAAATAGCCGCTAACTTTCAAAATATCACTTTACATAACTATCTTATTGTAACAGATAAAGGTGAACAGGCTTATCCAATGCTGATTTATAGGATTGTACGCAAGTATCTAGATATGATTACGACAAATGACAAACGTAGTCCACATGTTTTGCGACATACTTTTGCGACACATTTGCTCAATAAGGGAGCAGATTTGAATGCCATTAAAGAGATTTTGGGACACAGTAGCCTTAGTGCTACACAAATATATACACATAATTCGTTGGAAAAACTCAAAGAAACTTTCCAACAAGCGCACCCAAAAGCGTGATTTTTTGAGGTACGAGGTACGAGATACGAAATATTACATTAAACAAAAAATTCGTACCTCGTACTTCAAACTTCCCACTTTGTATTTTTAACATATTGTTTAACTTAAATTTTTAGTGTTATGAAACTGCAAATTCAGTCCGTTCATTTTGATGCTGATGTCAAATTGCTAGAATTTATCCAGAAAAAATTGGATAAATTGGAAACTTTCTACGACCATATTGTTGATGGCGAGGTATTTATGCGCCTAGAAAAAGGAGAAAGTAATAAAGATAACAAAATTGTTGAGGTAAAACTCAACGTACCTGGCAGCAAATTGTTTGCCAAGTCGCAGAAAGAATCTTTTGAGGCAGCTACAGATGATGCTGTGGATAGTTTGCGCCGACAAATCACCAAATTCAAAGAGAAGCTAGCTAGCTAATTAGCTTTTGTTAAAATATGTTTTTTGCAAAAATCCCAATAATATCTTTTATTGGGATTTTTCTTATATTTTATTTTGGTAGATTATATTATTATGGATTTATTTTGTTACTTTTGAGCGTTTTGAAGGTTTTTTATCTGGAATAATGAAAAAGAAAATATTTTTGGTGGTTTTTGGGGTAATTCTTATTTATGGAATGGCTTTTACGTGGGCATTGCTACATGAAAATAGTTTTGTATTTCCGTATGCCAATCAAAATAACGAAAAAAAAACCTCTCCAAACCTTCCTGATAGCCT
>JAYVHJ010000459.1:0-9964 GCA_043771315.1 Raineyaceae bacterium | reverse complement strand
AGGCACAAGCACAACTGAAATCATTACATTCAATTTAGATAAAGGGGATTTAGGATCAAACGCGATTTATTATTTCACTTATACTAAAGATGGTGAATTCTATCAAGGTACTTCTATGGCAACAAATGTAACCACAAACAGTAACGGGAAAAAATTAGTTGGTAATTTCTCCGGTGATGTTACTAATAACTCTTTTACTAACACCTTAACCTTTACAGAAGGATCATTTAATATTCAATATTAAATTCAGCATAACAAACAAAAAACCCGTCTTGTTTTAAACGAGACGGGTTTTTTATTTAGCTAGACCTGACAGGTTTTAAAAACCTGTCAGGTCTGTATTATTTACAACTCCAATGCTTTTTTAGCATTTCCATCCATTAAGATTTCCACAGGATTTTCTAAAGCTTCTTTCACTGCAACTAGGAAACCAACCGACTCACGTCCGTCAATAATTCTGTGATCATACGAAAGTGCTACGAACATTACGGGTGCAATCACGACTTGTCCGTTTTTCACAACCGCTCTTTCTACCACATTGTGCATTCCAAGAATCCCCGATTGTGGTGGATTGATAATGGGTGTACTCAACATACTTCCAAAAACACCACCATTAGAAATAGTAAAAGTTCCTCCCGTCATTTCATCAACAGTAATTTGTCCGTCACGAGCTCTAATAGCCAAACGTTTGATTTCGGCTTCCACACCTTTGAAAGTTAAATTTTCCGCAGCGCGAACTACAGGAACCATTAATCCTTTTGGTCCGGAAACCGCTACCGAAATATCACAAAAATCATAAGATATTTTCTCTTGTCCATCAATCATCGAATTGACATCCGGGTATAATTTTAAAGCACGGGTTACTGCTTTTGTAAAGAAAGACATAAATCCTAATCCCAATCCGTGTTTTGTTTTGAAAACTTCTTTGTATTCTTCGCGCAAAGCATAAATAGCTGTCATGTCCACTTCATTAAATGTAGTTAACATTGCAGTTTCATTTTTTGCAGCTACCAATCTTTCGGCAACTTTACGACGCAACATCGATAATTTTGTTCTTTGAGAACCGCGAGCACCTGCAGTTGGTGTTCCCATAGATGGAACTCCTTTTACAGCATCTTCTTTGGTAATTCTTCCGTCTTTACCAGTACCTACAATTTCTGAAGGTGGCATGTTTTTTTCGTCTAATATTTTCTTTGCTGCTGGCGATGGTGTATTAGTAGCGTAAGTTGTTGTAGCCACTGGAGCTGCAACTGGAGCCGCTTTCGGAGCTTCAACAGCTGCTGGTTTTGCATCCGTTGCTGGAGCACTTCCGCTTGGTTTTGCTGCGCTGGTGTCAATTAAACAAACTACGGCACCAACCGCAACGGCGTCACCTTCTTCGGCTTTTAGTGTAATAATTCCACTTGCTTCAGCTGGTAATTCCAAAGTTGCTTTATCCGAATCCACTTCAGCAATAGCTTGGTCTTTTTCTACGTAATCCCCATCTTTTACTAACCAAGTTGCAATCTCAACTTCTTTTATCGATTCTCCCGGTGATGGGACTTTCATTTCTAAAATCATCGTTTGTAATTTTATATTGTGTGTTATTATCTAAATAAATTTTTATCAAAAACCATTCTGATGGCATCTTCATGACGTCTTCTGTCTCTGGTATGACTTCCTGCTGCTGGTGCGGCGTAAGCTTTTAGCGATGCTAATCTCCATTTTACCAAATCGAAATTCATCAACATAAAACTATAAGCACCCATATTTTTAGGCTCTTCTTGTACCCAAACTGGTTTTACTTTTTTGTACTTTTTCAAGATTTCATCTAGTTGTTTTTGAGGAAATGGATATAATTGCTCCAAACGAATGACAGCCACATCTTTAATATTTTCTGTGCGTTGCTTGCGAAGCATATCAATAGCCACTTTTCCAGAACATAAAAGCACTTTTCGTACCTTTTTCGTATCCACAAAATCATCATCTAAAACTTCCTGAAAACTGCCCTTTGTAAAATCTTCCAAAGGAGACGACACAAAATCAGTGTCACGTAAATTAGACTTTGGTGACATCACAATTAGTGGCTTGCGGAACTCCCAAGCCAGTTGGCGGCGCATTGCGTGAAACAAATTAGCTGCTTTTGTGATGTTGGTAACAACCATATTTTCTTCCGCACACATTTGCAGAAAACGCTCCAAACGAGCAGAAGAATGTTCTGGTCCTTGCCCCTCATAGCCGTGAGGAAGTAAAAGCACCAACCCAATCATTTGATGCCATTTTGTTTCTGTAGCAGCAATAAATTGGTCAATAATCACCTGCGCTGTGTTAGCAAAATCTCCAAATTGTGCTTCCCAAATGACAAGCGCATTAGGATTTGCCATAGAATAACCAAACTCAAAACCCATTACGCCATATTCAGACAAATGTGAGTTAAAGATGCGGAAAGGCTGTTTTTGGTCAGGCGTGATGTGGTCTAAACTAGAATATTTTGCATTGGTTTCACTATCAGCATAAACGGCTTGACGGTGCGAAAACGTCCCACGTTTCACATCTTGCCCTGTTAGGCGTACAATTTTGTTTTCTAGCAAAATAGAACCATAAGCTAAAAGTTCTGCACAAGCCCAATCAAGTTGTTTTTTGCCAAAAAAATTGTCTTTTCTGTCTGCTATTAGCTTTGTAACCTGTTTTAGCGTATTAAAACCTTCTGGAAGTTTTGCAATAGCTTCACCAACTTTATTGATGACATCAATAGAAATGCCTGTTTCTGGTGATTTTTCAAAATCAGCTATTTTTGAACGGCGAAGTTTAAGCCAATCAGCCTCTAATTGAGAAAACTTGTAAGGTAAAGCCTTCTGTTTCACTTCATTAAGACGTTCTTGAAGCATTGCTTTGAGTTGTACGTCCATTTCTTTGACAAGGTCTGCATCAAAACCATTTTCAATAAGTTTTTTAGAATAAACCTCACGTGGCGTTGGGTGCTTATTGATGACATTGTAAAGCGTTGGTTGCGTAAAACGTGGCTCATCTGACTCATTATGCCCATATTTACGGTAGCAAACCATATCAATAAAAATATCTTGCTGAAATTTTTGGCGGTATTCTGCTGCTAATTGCGCACAAAACACAACTGCCTCTGCATCATCACCATTAACGTGCAAAATAGGCGCATCAATAATTTTGGCAATATCTGTACAATAAATACTAGAACGGGCATCTTCAAAATCAGTCGTAAAACCAACTTGATTATTAATGACAAAATGTATAGTTCCGCCTGTCTTAAATCCTTCTAACTTAGCCATTTGTGTAACTTCATACACAATCCCTTGCCCTGCAACTGCCGCATCTCCATGCAAAAGAATAGGCAAAATCAAATGAGAATCAAAATGTTCTTCATCAATTTGTGCCCTTACATAACCTTCTACAATAGAGCTAACTGTTTCTAAGTGAGAGGGATTAGGTGCAAGACGCATATTAACAGTTTTTCCTGCTGGTGTCGTAATCACGCTAGAATAACCCATATGGTATTTTACATCACCGCTTCCAAGCTCCAAATCTGGAGTTGCTGTACCTTCAAATTCAGAAAAAACTTGCTCATAAGTTTTTTTCATAATATTGGTAAGGATATTCAAACGACCTCTGTGTGCCATACCAATAACCACCTCTTTTGTGCCTAAATCAGCTACTTTGTTGATAATGGCATCAAGTGCGGTAATAGTATTGTCGCCACCTTCCAAAGAAAAACGCTTTTGACCTACATATTTTGTGTGCAAAAAGTTTTCAAAAACCACCGCCTCATTAAGTTTTGAGAGGATATGTTTTTTAAAATTAGTATCAGGCGTGAAGCTAAGGGCATCTTTTTCAATTTTATTTTTGAGCCATTCCAAAACTTCTGGGTCTCTGATGTACATATACTCAAATCCAATGGTATTTTCGTAAATGTGTTTTAGAGAAGAGATGATTTTAGAAAGTGTGGCAGCACCTATTCCAATGTCATTTCCAGACTGAAAAACAGTTTCCAAATCACTTTCCAAAAGTCCAAAATCTTTCAAATCAAGCCACGACTGACGTGCTTTACGCTCACGTATAGGGTTTGTGTTAGCACGCAAATGCGCTCTAGAACGGTAAGCGTAGATAAGTTGCGCTACTTTTGCTTCTTTAAGAATATCAGCAGAAGAAACGCTATTTGATGCGTTAGTAGCAGATTTTACGTTGTTATTTGTGCCATTTTCTGGGAATTTGTTGGCAAAATCAAATCCTTCAAAGAATTTTTGCCAGCTTTCATCAACGCTAGCAGGATTTTGGTTGTAAGACTTGTAAAGCCCATCAATGTACTCACCGTGAGCATTGGCAATATAAGAAAATTTGTCCATTGACTATGAAGTTTGAGGTTATGTTAAATATTGCGTTTAAATATCCACAAATATAAACTTCTTTCACAAAAAACAAATCAATAAAGTAAAAAAGTAAGTTTTTTTGTTAGATTTGTAGAAATCTAAGAACAAAATCAACGCATTCAATGAAAAAACCAGTATTCATATTATTTTTATTTTGTTTAATACTACTTTCTGTTTCTTGTTATGAACGCAAAAAGAAAACTGAATGGGAAGAAATAACCATAGGCAACTATTCTTGCAAGTTTCCGCCTGATTTTAGGTTGATAAAAGAACAAGGAATTGACTCTTATGTAGGAAAAATAAAAGGAGATAGTTTTTATTTTAGTTTTGATTCTGGAGAATTTTCTGGTGGTCTAGAAACGTCAGAAGGCTATTTAAAACATGGTATTTGGCATTTTTATGCTGGAAACAAATATACACATAAATTTATAGAGGAAGGCAAAAGTTACAACTTAGACGAATTACCCAAATTAGAAGTTTTAAATTTGCGCCCTGCAAAACAAGAAGATAGCATCATAGGCAAAGATTGCGACTATATAGCTAAATGTAAATATGATAGTTTGGTATATGATTATCCTATTTATTTTCCTGAAACTGCAAAAATACATCATTTTAAAATAGACAGTTCTAATAACAAATATAGACAGATTGCCTACGCAAAAAATCCTAAAAAAGGCGGAAAAGGACAAACCCATCTATTTTATCAAAATGATAGCACAAATTCAGCTATCTCTTTATCAGCGCATAATCTGACCAAAGAACAACAAGATTTAGCATTGAAAATATTTGAAACAATGCGTTATAATCCTCAAAAATGAGTTTATGAGTGATTTGTAATTAAAATCTTATAATTGTTTTTTGCCTTCCCCTAGCAAATATGAAATAATACTTACTAGTTTGGGCAACTCGTCAATACTACAAACATTAGTATTTTTGATACAAATATTTCCCTCTAATTTTCCAAATTCCCAGACTTTGCCCGTTGTAACAATGCCATAAATAATTACATTAGGTTTTGTGTTAAGTTTCTGACAAGCAAGCATTTGTGCTATACATTGCGCCCAACCTTCTACAAAATTATCTGCTTTTGCCTCAACTGTCGTTATGATTGGATAAGACAAGATTTCGTATTGTTTTTGGTCAAGATGTGTAAACATAAAATCAGGTACACCTACCAAATCATCATCATATTTGATGCCTTGATGTGTCCACATATTGATGTCTTTAAAATACATATTTTGCCAAACATAACGCAAAATAGGTGATACAAGTGCTTCACAGGCATAAAATTCATTACTGCGGTATGCCTCAAGATTAAATGCAATATCTTCTTTTAAAGATATTTTAACTTCTTTTTCTGGTAATTCAGGAATAAAATTTTCTGAATTTACTATAATTTGAGGGTGTTTTGCTTTCAAAATAGTGAGATTTTTATAATCTGTGAATGCCATAATTTTAGTGTTTTTTGGTGATTTTTAGTAAGTTTACAGTTACAAATTTACAAATAATTTGAAAATTATCATACAAAAATTGAAATACTAAAAAAAATAACTACTTTTGTTCTGCATACAGTATGTTTTTTTTAACAATTTAAAAGTTGAGTTTAATTATTTTAGTAATTATTTCACTAATTATTTTCCTATGGAATTACAAATCAAACAAGATGGTGAATACACGTATATAGACGAAGGCAGCGGAGAAACAATGGTGCTTTTACACGGACTTTTTGGTGCATTAAGCAACTGGAAAGGCGTTGTAGAACATTTTTCAAAAGATTATAGGGTCGTAATTCCTATGATGCCTATCTATGAAATGCCCCTAAAAACTGCAGGAATTGGTGCATTGACTGATTTTATTGAAGGATTTATTAAGCTGAAAAATCTCTCTAATTTCATTTTATTAGGAAATTCTTTGGGTGGACATATTGCCCTCACCTACACACTAAGGCATCAAGAGCAAGTTAAAAAGCTGATTTTGACAGGTAGTTCTGGGCTTTTTGAAAATGGTATGGGTGGCTCATATCCAAAACGTGGTAACTATGAATACATCAAAGAACGTGTAAAATATACATTTTTTGAGCCAGAAACCGCAACAGAAGAACTTATAGACGAAGTTTTTAATATAACAAAAAGTATTCCTAAATGTATGCGTATTGTGGCTATTGCCAAATCTGCGCAAAGACACAATTTAGCGAAAGAATTGGATATAATAAAAGTGCCTACATTGCTCGTTTGGGGGCTAAACGACACCATAACTCCACCAATAGTTGCTTATGAATTTGAAAAACTAATAGAAAATGCTACCTTGCGTTTTGTGGATAGATGCGGACACGCTCCTATGATGGAACACCCAGAAAAATTTAATCTAATTGTTTCTAATTTCCTAAATGTAGCGTAGTTTGGTTCAATTACATTTTTACCTTGTAGGAATGCGTCAAGGCGTATTCCTATATTTTTATAACTATTTATCTAGTCAAAATGAAATATTTATTACAAAAATTTATCAAAATATCTCTAAAAAAAATACTGTTTTTAATATTTGTTTTTTTTATCATTGAGAATTTATCAGCACAAAAAGAAAAAATTGATAGCCTGCAAAATCTCCTAAAAACTGATAATCAAGATACTTTACAAGCGAATATTTTGGTAGAACTTGCTTTGCAATTTCGTAATACTGATGTTGCAAAAGGTAAAAAATATGCAAAGGAAGCACTTTTTTTGTCTAAAAAGCTTAATTATAAAAATGGTTTAGCAGGCAGTTATGGTGTATTGGGTTTGCTTTACTATCGTGAAGGACAACACGACTTGGCAGTTGATAATCATCTTAAATCTTTGCGACTTTCAGAAGAACTTAGCGACAAGAAAGCTATTGGTTTTCGTTATAATGATTTGGGAAATGTATATGTAGAACAAGAATTTTATCCTCGTGCTATGGTTTATTTTGAGAAATCTCTCAAAATAAAAGAAGAAATAAACGACAAAGAAGGCATAGCAACAACCCTGAAAAATATTATTAATCTTTATATCTACAAAAAAGATTATCCCAATGCCCTAAAATATGCCCTAGAATATCAGTCACGCATAGAAAACTCTAAAAATCTAAAAAATCAAGCTGATTTATTTACCTTTATTGGTGAGGCATATTTATATACCCAAAGACCTGAAAAAGCACTTTTATATCTTGAAAAAGCAAAAGAAATTCGTATCAAAATCAAAGACCAATTTACCCTTCCTCGTGTGTTAAATGATATTGGCAAAGTAAATTTGGGACAAGGAAATCTAGCTATTGCTATGGAAAATTTTGAAGAAGCTGCTAAAATTGCTAAAAAAAACAAGATAAAAGTGGTTTTACAACGCATTTATCAAAATATGTCTGATGTCTATAAACTTCAAAAAGACTATCAAAATGCTTATGATTACTCCCAACTTTCGCTAGCGTATGAAGACTCCGTTTATAGCCAAAAATCTAATGACAAAATTTCTGTTTTGAATGCTATTTTTGAAGATGAGAAAGCACAAATTGCCATAGAAAAAGATAAAAAAATTAGTCAGGCGCAGCTAGAAGAGCGTGAGGTGATTATTTTTGCAGGGATTATTGTTGTTATTTTGGTAAGTATTCTTGCAATCATATTATGGTTGAATAATATTCAAAAAAATAAAACAAACAAACTTCTTAGCGCACAAAATAAAGAAATAGAACAACAAAATAAACGTATTTTGGCAAGCATTAATTATGCACAACGCATACAAGAAGCTATTTTGCCCACAACTGATGATTTGCAAACTAGTTTTCCAGATTCATTTTTGATATACAGACCTCGTGATATAGTTTCTGGGGATTTTTATTGGACGCATATCATTGATGATAGTTTTTCTACCAAAAATGGTAGTAGTATTATTGCGGTGGCGGATTGTACAGGTCACGGTGTGCCAGGGGCATTTATGAGTATGATTGGTAATGATTTGCTCAATAAAATCATTATTGAAAAACGCATTTATTCTCCTGAAATTATTCTTACCAAACTACACGAAGAAGTAAGAGCCGTACTGAATAAAGACCGTTTGGACAATATTGATGGTATGGAAATAGCTATTTGTATCATTGATGCCAACAAAAAAGTGTTACAATATGCAGGTGCAATGCTACCTTTATATTTGTATCAGCGAGATAAAGGTGGTAATTTTGGAACAACAACAAGAATTATTTTACCTGATAAAAAAAATATTGGAGGACGCAAAAACGACACAGAAAAGCGCCTTTTTACTAGAAATGAAATACTTTTGGAAGACCAAGAAACTACGTTTTTTATGTCTTCAGACGGTTATCAAGACCAAATGGGCGGAGATTTGAGCCGCAAATTTATGTCTAAGGTTTTCAAAAAACTGCTTGCAGACGTAAGCGAGAAAGACATAAAAGAGCAATACCATATATTAGAAGAAACCCACTTAAATTGGAAAAGACAATACAACCAAACTGATGATATTGTAGTGGTGGGTGTGAAAATTTAGAAGATTGAGTATTTTTAGGATTTTCTAGAATTTTTTAGATTTAGCATTAAAAAAGCCTTTCCAAATATTTGGAAAGGCTTTTTTTAAGAATTGCTAACCTGAATAGGCATCATAGTATCTGCTAAACTCAATGTGTAAGTTAATTTTGGGTAAATAAAGTTTAAGATATTATTTTCTTCACTTCTTAGCTTAAAAAATGCTTTTTGTTGATTTTCATCAGCTAATGTTAGTAACTCGCCCTCAGAAAAATAGGGCAAATTATCCTTAAATTGAATAAACGTCTTGGATTTACGAAATGTGATACCTAGCCACTTATTGTCTGATGCAAGCGGTTTAAGGTTTAAAACTGGTTCTAATACAATTTTATGAAGAAAATTACTATTAGTAGGCACTGAAAATAAAACGACAGAATTATGTGTCAATAAAATTTCAAATTCTTCATTCGTTGTTTTATTTTTAATTTTGAGTTTTCTTAAACTTTGTTCAGATAACTCCTCTGGTCGTTCATAGCAGGAGAAAAGCGCAATATAGGAATTTTCGTCCAAATCTAAGCATTGGTCTGAATGATAGTTCATTTTAAAATAATTTTTATCATATATTTCTATCAAAGCATTATTAAAAGACATTTCTAGTAAACTTCCTATTTCATTGTTATTGTTATTTTCTTTAATTATGCTATTTATATGCGCCACAATCAAATGATGAATAGTGGAAAAATAATGTGCAGGTATATTATATTGAGTGGTCGTCCTCACTATTGGTACACCATTATTAGGTTCATTATCAAGTACATTCACCAAATGATTGCCTACTCTGCCTTTATTTATGTCTTCAAAATGAACAGAATGATGCAATTCATCAAACAGATTTTTTTCAAACGGAAGTATGATTGTATAAAATTCAGTATGTCTAATCATTTTTGGGTATTTTACGTTTAGATTAAAAAAAATGTATTCATTCACAATTTAAGAAAAAAACACAAGATTTAAAAGAATTAGGGCGTAAAAAAAGAAACATCTCTTAAAAGTGCCTTTAAAGGGTTTTAAAAGATGTTTCTATTATGGTTTGTGATCTCGTTGG
>JAYVHJ010000458.1:0-7566 GCA_043771315.1 Raineyaceae bacterium | reverse complement strand
GGGAATGGCAAAAACACGTATTATGAAGCCACAAGCTGATGCCATCAAAGCTAAATATCCAGAAGATACGCAAAAAGCACAAATGGAAACAATGGCTTTGTACAAAGAAGTTGGTGTAAACCCTATTGGAGGCTGTTTACCAATGTTTTTGCAGTTGCCTATTACGTTTGCAATGTTTACGTTTGTGCTTTTTGCGTATCTTCTGGATATTTAGCTTTGATGGCATCAGCTTGTGGCTTCATAATACGTGTTTTTGCCATTCCCACGTAAGATTTGTAGGTAAGTGGCAACAAAATTGTCTTCACAACAAGCACGAGCAAGAAAATCAGTAATCCAAAATTACTAATAAAACTCCCTAAAAACGAGAATATAGGAATAATCAAAAATTTGTTCACCCAACTAAAAATCCCCCAACCCAAACCAACATTCCTATCAAAGCCGTCAGCATCAATTTTCTTGATAATATCATACTTATTTGGACCTAAATAAAAGATATAATTAGCCTTTCCAGCCTGCACATCTGCGGTAGAAAGTGGCGCAACAAGTTCATAATTTTTTACTGTAACACTATCCGTAGGCACAGAAGTTTTCATTACAGGCATTCCTAGCGTGGTTTCTTTCTTTGCAATAAGAGATGCTAAGAAAAATTGTTGCTGGAAACTCACCCAACGCACAGGACTTTCTGCAGTTTCTGTTTGTGGGTCTGGTGATGCTTCTGTCAAAAAATCATAACCATCAGCATCAGAATGAAAATTGATAGTTGATTTGTTGCGCTCTTGTACAAGATAAGATTCTGTTTTTTGTAAATTTGCTTTCCATACAAATTCCGTAGGAGTAGTTTTAAGGTCTTTTTCTAATCCTTTACTGTTGATAGAATACGAAATTTCGTAGTTTTCGTTGAGTGTGTAGGTTTGCGTAAATGCTTTATTTGCACCCAAATCAGCCGTAAAAGTAATGGCATTTGCCGTTTTTTTAGGAGAAAAATAAACTTGATAAAGGTCTATATTTCCAGAATTGAGTGGCAAATTAAGTGCCATTGCACTACTTTTTTCATCAAAAAGTATAAGTTTTTTCTTGTCGTGAGTGACGTAATCTTTAAGTTCTGCAGATTTTATTTTGCCTCCAAGTGTGCTAAAAACAAGTTTTACTTTTGTGTTTTCTAGGATAATATCTTCTGCTGTGCCTTTATTTGCGGCTGCAAAGACGTTATTAGAGTCAATATTATTTTTGACAGTTTCAATTATTGGCTTAACAGTTTGATTTTCAACTTTTTGCTGTTGTTGTGGCGTTACTGGTTTTTGTGTTGGTTTTGGCGTTTCATTGAAAAATGCTAAGTAAATAAGTAGCATTACAGAAATAAGCACAATACCAATGGTTTGGTTCTTGTCCATTATGGTTTTTTTGTGTATAAAATGTTGTGGTTTTAGACTAGCATTTACTTAATAAATTGCTATCTTCTCTAAAACGTCTGCAAAGGTAGGAAATTTTATCAAAAGAGAAAATAATTTTTTTAACACAAACAAATGCAACCTATAAATTGTATATTTGTGTAAACATTCACAACCTTTATTCCCCTTTGGGGGTTAGGGGGCTATTCACAACTATTTTGCATACTATTACGCCATTTCATAGGTGGTTGGCTGATTATGACCCTGCCACAGACGAAAAATCTCCTTTTTTTGGGAAAGAATATAATTATGATTTGTATTCTGACACTATTTATGGCTATTATATTGACCCTGCGTGGGATTTTATAGGCTCTGAAACGCTTTATATCAAGTTGCTTTTTGTAGATTATGACAGGAAGTACGCCATAATAGAGATGATAGGAGAGTGGAATGATGCCATAGAAAATGATATAATGCACTTTAAAACCAATGTAATCAACCATTTAGTAAAAAATGGAATACAAGATTTTATTTTGTTGGGTGCAAATATCCTCAATTTTCACGGCTCTGATGACTGTTATTATGAAGAATGGTTTGAAGATGTGGAAGATGGCTGGATTTGCGCCATCAATTTCCAGACTTTTGTCTATCAAGAATGGCGCAAATACAACATAGATGCTTATTTAAACTATGGTGGTGAGTTAGAAATAGATAATTGGCGCACAATGAAAGCACCACATTTCTACGAAAAAGTAAAAGAAATAATGCAAAAAAGACTTTTTTGAGGTGTGAAGTATGAAGTATTTTTTTGACAACAAACAATGTATTTACCTCACACTTCACACTTCACACCTCACACTTATTCTTTGCTTCTCCAAACTATTTTTTTCTCGTTTTTACTTGTAAAAAGGACAATTCTTAGCGGACTAGGAATAATGACAATATGACCCTCCAAATGCTCAAATTCATCTTCTAACTCCACCCAAACACCTTGTCCGTCATCTAATACATCAAAATTATTGTCTTTTTTGATGTATTTTTTAGCAAGGTAGGCAATAGGCAAAAGCACGTCAGTATCAGGACAATACTCGTCGTGAACGTCAATAAGTGCATCTTCTAAATAGTCGCCATATTTTTCTAAAAAATCATCTTCCAACTCGTGCAATTCTTCTTCAAGAGTGTCATAATCAGGGGAGTCGTAAGTGAGCGCATCTAGGCGCATACGTAGCTCTACAATGATTACAAGGGCTTTATTAACGTCTTTTATATTCATTTTTATGAATGTGCTTTTATATATAAAGTTTTATTTATAAAAACTAATTGTAGTAGCTTTTATTTTGGTACAAAGCTAATAAAAAATACAAAATCTACAAAAAAACATTCCCTCCAACAAAAAAGTTGTATCTTTGTGGACTAAATAATGAAACAAAAATCTACTCAAAATGGAAATAAAAAGCTATAATTTTTCCAATATCAAATTTTCAGATTTGGAAAATCTTGTACAAATAAAGCCTCAATATAATGAAGGGCAATTTGATGAATGGTTTAATTATCAATATGAAATCAATGAAGCAGAAAACAATTTCTTTGAAAAACTGATAGAGAAACATATATTATTATTAAATTCGTATTTTGAAGATACACTTAAAGCAAAATTTATCATTCCTATCCTAAATCTCGTTGATTTTAATGCAGAATACCTGCATGATTGGTATCACGCAAGTCTTTCTGGTGAAATAAATGGCGTAGAAATCAAAGGTTTTACAGATTATATGGTTGCTTCTGGCACAAGAGACCCACGAAAACCGTACTTTTTTATACAAGAATTTAAACCATCTATACCTGACAAAGACCCAGAAGTGCAACTACTCGCTGAAATGCTGGTAACAATAGAGAAAAATCAGACAAATATTATGCGTGGAGGCTATATTATTGGGCGAAATTGGAATTTTATTATCTTGGAAAAAGTGCAAGATAATAAGTTTAAATATGTTGTTTCTCCTCCTTTTGATGCGCTTAATTTGGCGGATTTGAAGAAAATTTATATCATCTTGCAAGCCGTAAAGCATAAATATTGTAAAGATTAAAAAAAATGTGAATTATGAATTGTGAATGAATACAAGATATTGATAATCAATTTATTAGTTTGTAAAAATCAAAAAAAAAATATAATAATGAACAAAGAAAACGAGGTTTTAGAAGCACATATTAATTCTGATTATAAATATGGTTTTGTAAGTAATTTTGAGGCTGACGAAGCTCCAAAAGGACTAAATGAAGATACAGTTAGGTTTATTTCTCATAAGAAAAACGAGCCAGAATGGTTGTTAGAATGGCGTTTGAAGGCTTTTGCATTATGGAAAACACTCAAAACTCCTAATTGGCAAAATGTCAAATTCCCTGAAATTGATTATCAGGATATTATTTATTATTCTGCTCCAAAACAGAAAATCACGCTCAATAGCCTAGACGACCTTGACCCAGAAATGCGCCTAACTTTTGAAAAATTAGGGATTTCATTGAGTGAGCAAAAACGCCTTGCAGGGGTGGAAGAAATGCCTAGAATAGCAGTAGATGCCGTTATTGATAGTATTTCTGTCGCTACGACTTTCAAAGATACACTTGGAAAAATGGGTATTATTTTTTGTTCTATGAGTGAGGCAGTAGAAAATCACCCAGAACTTGTCAAAAAATATATGGGTTCTGTCGTTCCTGCGCAAGATAATTACTTCTCTGCGCTTAATTCTGCGGTTTTTTCTGATGGTTCTTTTTGCTATATTCCAAAAGGTGTACGTTGCCCAATGGAACTTTCTACGTATTTTCGTATCAATGCAGCCAATACAGGGCAATTTGAACGTACTTTGATTGTAGCTGATGCAGGAAGTTATGTAAGTTATTTGGAGGGTTGCACTGCGCCTATGCGTGATGAAAACCAGCTTCACGCTGCGGTAGTAGAGATTGTGGCGTTGGAAAATGCAGAAGTGAAATATTCTACTGTTCAAAATTGGTATCCTGGCGACAAAAATGGCAAAGGTGGTATTTATAATTTCGTTACAAAACGTGGTATTTGCGCAGGAAATCACTCCAAAATCTCGTGGACACAAGTAGAAACAGGCTCTGCCATTACTTGGAAATACCCTTCAGTTATCTTAAAAGGGGATTATTCTGTTGGAGAATTTTATTCTGTAGCAGTTACAAACAATTATCAACAAGCAGATACAGGTACAAAAATGATACATTTGGGCAAAAATACTAAGAGTCGTATTGTTTCTAAGGGAATTTCAGCAGGACATAGCCAAAATTCGTACAGAGGACTTGTAGAAGTGAGCAAGCGTGCCATAAATGCCCGAAATTTCTCACAATGTGATTCACTTTTGATGGGAGATTTGTGTGGCGCACATACATTTCCGTATTTGGAGGTCAAAAATGCAAGCGCACACATAGAACACGAGGCAACTACTTCAAAAATTGGTGAAGACCAAATATTTTATTGTAATCAGCGTGGAATAAGCACAGAAGCAGCCGTTGCACTCATTGTAAACGGTTATGCCAAAGAAGTGCTAAACCAACTTCCTATGGAATTTGCCGTAGAAGCACAAAAATTGTTGAGTATTTCTTTGGAAGGAAGCGTAGGATAAGGTTTTGAGGTGAATTATTTTTTGAAAACGCAGAGATAAGGCATTGCCTTATCTCTATATAAATACAATTATTTTCTAAAACAATAAAAATGAATTTATTTGACTATTTATACCGTTTAATCATATCTAAATCATATGATGATATTGATATGGCTTTGAAAAACCCTCTTAGTGTCAAAAAATTAAACATTAGTCTCCAAGATAATATAAATGATTACGCAAGTGATTTTTTGAAATTTGTAAATTTGCAAGAGTTGTATATCCAATCAGATTTATCTGTTGAAACATTACCAATAGAAATAGGGCAACTAAAAACATTAGAAAAATTAAGCACCATAAATGTACGTTTTGATGTTTTTCCTGAATGGATAACAGATTTAGTTAATTTAGAATACTTAATGGTGCGGGGTTGCGAAATTACAAGCGTACCAAAAACAATAGCTAACTTAAAGAAATTGAAGGTTTTAAGAATAGAAAACTGTGAATTAGCAGAAATGTCAGAAGGAATAAATGAACTAACTTTGCTTGAAGAATTATCTTTTGCAAGTACTCCTATTCTTTTTTCTTCACTAGGAAATTTCCCCAAAAGCCTTAAAAAGCTAGATTTATTTCCCAATATGGGTGGGGGGAGAAATGGAGAAATAAGCAAGAATGAAGAAATAGGATATGCAGGAGTACATTCTTTATTTCCTGATATAGAAATCTCTCCCAGCATTAAAGTAGCAAAAGAAAAAACTTTTTTAGAAAAACTCCGCACTTTCATACAACATTAAAAGACTAAATGGAAACAATCAAGATAGAAACCACGCAAAATGTTAGTTTAGAATATGCGCCTGCAAGTGTGGGAGAGCGTATTTTGGCGTTTTTGATAGATATATTAGTGGAAATTGCCTATATTTTTGGGGTTTTCAAACTTTTTGATGTCCTTGATATTGATTTAAACTTTCGTAATGATAGTATTGGTACTATTGTTTTTTATTTTGTGTTTTTTATTCCTATTATTTTTTATGATGTTTTGTCTGAAATTTTTCTTAATGGGCAAAGTGTTGGCAAAAAAGCTATGAATATCAAAGTGATACGTACCAATGGCAGACAAGCCGACATAGGGCAATATGCGTTGAGGTGGTTTTTTAGGGTGGTTGATGTATCTTTTTCGTCTGGACTTGTGGCTATTATTGGCATTTCTACTAATGGGAGAGGGCAAAGGATAGGAGATTTGGCGGCTGATACTTGCGTGATACGTGTACCCAAAACCCCCAATATGAATTTGCAGTTACTTATGCCACAATTTGGAGAACTATATTCTCCCAAATATATGCAAGTTACGCTACTTTCTGATAATGATATAAATCTTATAAAAGAGTTTTTGATTGCTTACCGCAAAGAACATAAAGCAGAAATTTTGGAGAAAATAGCACAGAAAACCAAACTTTTGTTGGGTTTAACCTATGTCCAAGAAGAGGATAGTGAGTTTTTGAAAATTATTGTAAAAGATTATTCTTACCTTACTTCTGCTGATGAATAAATTTGCTACATACACAGTTTTAATTTGAGATTAAATCATTCTAATTCATTGCTAATCAATGAGAAAGAGAATAATGTTTTATTATATTTATTGATAGATATCCCCGTATTTATCAAATGATTTATGCATTTTTTGCCCATTGTAAAGTAAGACAAATCTTTTACTCTGTCGGGTCTACAAAATAATTTCAAATTTTCATGTTTTTGTACACTTACACCTAAGGCAAAACATAGTAGAAAGCATAAACAAACAATTATCATTAAGTTAGCAATCATTGAAGGATTTTCTACCTTAGTTTTGTGTAGTTGAAAGTCGCTTGATTTGAAGTCTTTAAATAGCGTTTCAATAGAAAACCTACGTCTATAGTAGCTACAAGCCATTTCTGCAAGTTCTAAATTAGTAAGTAATGGAATAGGCGCATCATAGCCTTTTTCTGAAACACAACACGAGTAGTGCTAGGAATGGTCTTAGTGAGTAATTCAGCCACTTTTTCTACTAAATCTATGTGCATTTCTTGTGGAAAATGCCCTTTTTTGCCTTTTCTGGTAACCCAACAAATAGGAATGGCTCGTTTATCATAAATCACGCTAATTAGTAAAATAATACATTTTTTGCCTGTTTCGCTACCATCAATCACTAGAATTAACTCTCCTGTGGATGCTAATATGGTCAATAAAGGAGATAAATAAGTGAAAAAATGAAGGTCATAATCTGTATATTGGCTTTTAAGCCACCTTTTGGCTTGTTTCACACCACTTTCGCTATCTTTTTTATCTACTGTAGCAATATGCTCACCCATTTTTGAATACTACAATTTTGAGTAACCAAACACGAATAAATCATCTGACATAAAACCATTAAACGCTCTCTAACTGCAGTAGCGTAAACATTTTTTTCGTTAATTAGATTTGTTTTTATATCTTTGAACAATATTCTTGAAACAGCGCAATAATCTAGTGAGTTTGAGAACACAAAATTACTAGATTATTGCGCAGTTTCATAGAATATTTAACTT
>JAYVHJ010000457.1:0-1512 GCA_043771315.1 Raineyaceae bacterium | reverse complement strand
ATGCACAAACTTTTATGATAGATGAAATTGAGGAAAATAAAGATTATGCTCTTTTGCTTTCTACCTGCGCTGGTGCGTGGCGTTACCTTATAGGCGACACTATTAGGCTCGTGGACAGACAACGCTCCGAAATCATTATTTCTGGGCGTACAAAGCATTTTTTGAGCTTGTGCGGAGAACATCTTTCTGTTGATAATATGAACAGAGCCGTTAGAAGTGTTTCTGAAGACCTAAAAATTGATATAAATGAGTTTACAGTAACAGGTATTAGTTATGAAAATTTGTTTGCACATCATTGGTACATTGGCACAGATGATAGCGTTGATGCTGCTGTCTTGAAGCAAAAAATTGATAAAAAATTAGAGGAGTTGAATGATGATTACCGCACAGAACGTACTGCCGCACTCAAAGAAATATTTGTTACAGTACTTGCTGATGATGTTTTTGCTGGTTGGATGCGTAGAAAAGGCAAAGAAGGCGGACAAAATAAATTCCCTCGTGTGATGAAAGGCAAAATATTAGAAGATTGGCTAGCATATTTGAGTGAATTGCCTCCAAATCAAAAGTGAAGTTAATACCCTTATTTGATAAAGTAAAGCTAAAATTTTAAAAATAAACCCAAAATAAATATGATTACAGTTAAGGATTTATGGATACAATACATGGAACTCCTCCAAAAAATAGCACCAGATACTTATTTAGCACTTAGTCCACCTATATCACAAGAACTGTTAGATGAAACAGAGGCTCTTTACAAATCTCATAATTTGCCGTTTCCTACGGAACTAAAAGAAATATATAGTATTACCAATGGTAATAACAATACCTATGCCTGCTTTGGGGTTTATATTCTTACACCAATTGAGTATGTTTTTCAACAAGATGTCTATTCTGAAAACTCTCATTGGTACAAAAAAGATTGGGAAGACGACGACCCTAGTGGTTTCAGTTCACTTCCTCAGGACTATATTAAAACCACATATTTAAGCAAAAACTGGATACCATTTTCTTGTGATGGTACAGGAGGAAATTTATATCTTGACTTAGACCCAGATAAAAAAGGGAATATAGGTCAAATAATAGGTTGGCATTGTGACGAAGATACTTGGACTGTTTTTGCAGACTCTATGACAGATTTTTTGATGGGATTAATAATAAAATTGCAAACTGGAGATTATCAATTGGATGAATATAATGAGAAAAGATTGGCAAGACTTACTAAAAATGATGTTTCAACTGGTTATTTTGCTATGGCAAACTTCGGGATATTAGATGAGAAAAATGACATATTAGGTAGTAGAAAAAGTCTTAAATCATAGTGTTTACTAAAATTATAAGTTTCAGGTAATTGTGTATACAAATTGGTTAAAATAATGAAAAAATACCAACCTATAAAATCTCAAAATTACAAATTTCTAAACATTTTGAAAAAGAACTAAAAAAATATAAATTTTAGAGAGAAAAGTATCAAAAAATGTATTTCTATGTCTTCTCTGTGCCTATGTGGTGATA
>JAYVHJ010000456.1:0-6362 GCA_043771315.1 Raineyaceae bacterium | reverse complement strand
TGGCTCAAATACATTATTCTACGTGGATACGCACTGCGGTGACGTATCTACAAATACATCTGCGTAACATCAAACACTAATTTATAAAAATCAATAAAGAGTTTGTTTTTTAGCTGAAAAAAACGGTTATTTGCGAGTTAGATTTTTACAAAAAATTTCAATACTATTAATCAATTTAATGGCATCTTTCCAACATTCGTTTTTAAAACTGTCTTTGCAGACAGCTAGTTATGCCTTTCAGTTTTCAAAACCTTCTGTAGCAGGTCTTAGAGGCATTTTAGAAGCCCTTTCTGTGTATCATTTGTTGCCTTGGGGAACAAATTTTGAGCCTTTGGACATAGATGGAATGTACGCAGAATGGATAATTCCAGCAGACAAACGCCCTGATAAAGTGCTTTTATACCTTCATGGAGGAGCGTATGCCATAGGCTCACCTCATACACATAGAACTTTTGTTGGTCAAATCACCAAAAAAACGGGTATTCGTGCCTTAGTGATTGATTACCGCAAAGCACCAGAGCATCAATTTCCTGCTGCACTAGATGATGCCATAAAAGCCTATAATTTCTTGATTGCAGAGGGTTATTTACCTCAAAATATTATGTTAGGTGGAGATTCTGCTGGTGGCGGGCTTTGTGTTTCTCTTCTTCTTTGGTTGAGAGATAACAAAAAAACACTTCCAAAAGGCGCAGTACTACTTTCTCCTTGGGTTGATTTGGAAATTACTGGGGATTCTATTATGGCAAACCTTAATAATGACCGTGTGCTTAGCTCATTGGAGTTGCAAGATATGGGTGTGAAATATGCAGGCAAAACACCTCTAAATCACCCGCTTATCTCACCACTTAATGCAGAACTTAGCGGACTTCCGCCTTTGCTGATACAAACAAGTGATACAGAAGTTTTGTATAGTGATGCCACACGTTTGGCTGAAAAAGCTGAAAAAGCAGGCGTAACTGTTACGTTACAGGTTTGGGAAGGGCTTATTCATTGGTGGCATTTGTTTTGGAATATCTTACCAGAAGGCAGTGAAGCCATCAATGAAATAGAGAAGTTTGTTAGAACAGAAATGAAACTAAAACCTTGATAAAAGTTGTTTGTTATTTAGATTTAACAACCTGAAATTTTAATTTGTAATTCCATGGAAAAGATAAAAAAATACGTTACAGTCTATACAGAGGCTAATCCTAATCCAAATTCTATGAAATTTGTGATTAATTATATGCTTGCACCAGAAGGCTTAAACTTTGATTATCCAAACGCTGAAAGTGCTATACAAACGCCTATTGCAGCAGAAATTTTCAGTAACTTTCCTTTCGTAACAAGGGTTTTTATCATGAATAATTTTCTTACTATTACCAAAGATGAAAACACTAATTGGGAAGAAGTGGCACGTGATTTAAAGCTGTTTGTACAGGATTATTTGGAAGATGAGAAAGAAGTTTTTTCTACTGAATTTATGAAGAAAAACAGTGTTATTGTAGATACAGACACAGAAATAGTAAGAAAAATAAAAAATATCTTAGAAGAATACATACGCCCAGCCGTAGAAACAGATGGTGGAGCTATCAATTTTCATTCTTTTGATGAACCTTCTGGTGTAGTAAAAGTTACTTTACAAGGTGCATGTAGTGGTTGCCCATCTTCTACTGTTACGCTCAAAGCTGGTATTGAAAATTTGCTTAAAAATATGCTCCCAGAAGTAAAAGAAGTGGTTTCAGAGAATTTGTAGTGAGTTATGAGTTGTGAATTATAAATTATGAGTTAAAATACAAAGTACAATGTATTTCAACTCATAATTCATAACTCACACTTGTCTTGCGGCTTTATCTTTTTTGCTTTGCATCATTTGTTTTTTCTTGCGGTAGTCTATATAATAGCCAATAGCAGGGAAAATCATACTTCCAATAAATATAGCAATGATTTTGATAATCATAAATGAGTTTTTTAGATTTTAAAATAACAGAATTATATATGTAATTCCTAATGAATAATTCATAATTGACACTATTATAACCACAAATGGGAACAATCAGTTTAGAAAACTTAGAATTTTTTGCTTATCACGGTTTTTTTGATGAAGAACAAGCAATGGGTAACAAATATAGTGTTGATATTATGGTTTGGGTTGATTTTTCTGAAGCTGCCTCTACTGACAAGTTAAGCAAAACAGTCAATTACGGTGATTTGTATAAGATTGTGGCTACTGAAATGGAGAAAAAAACACGGCTTTTAGAGCATCTTGCAGGCAGAATGATAGAAAAAACTTTGATGCAATTCCCTCAAATTCAAGCAGTTGAAGTTTCTGTTTCTAAATATAATCCTCCTGTGGGTGGCGTATGTGAGCGTTCTCGTGTACGTATGAAACAAATGAATGATAAATTGTAAATTTAAGGCTTGTATAAGTGTTTTCACAACCTTTAAAAACATTTTTCCTATATCAATTTTACATTTTCTTATGATTTTTCTAAGAAATTTTATACATTTGCAAGCGTGCTATGATGCTAAAAACGCCTGAAAATGAAAGAAACACAATCAAAATCTGCCATACGCAATAGCTTTATTGCTTTATTTGCTGTTTTTGCCTTTACAATTATCCTTAATTATCTACTTAGTAGTTATTATCTCAAAAAAGTAGAAGGAGGACAACTCACCATCAATTTAGCGGGAAAAAACCGTTCTATTGTGCAAAAAATAGCCCTTGATGCTGATAAAATACTAAACGGAAATGAAAACCTCCAAATAGGGCTTAGAGAACTTATTTTGGAACACTCTATTACGCTGCAAACCCTCAAAACAGGTGGGAAAGTACGCTCTGGCACACAAGAAGTTAGTGTTTCTTCTAGCCCAGATGCACCTACACTAGACGCTATCAAACGTACAGAAGAACTTTGGAAAAAATTTAGTACAAACGCTGATATTATTGCCAAACAGCCTCTTTATGTTGTTCAACAAGAAGAAAAAAAGGCAGTTTCTCTTGATGTGGATATTGAAATTATTAAGACAAATTCTATTAAGAGAATCTTAAATCCTGAAATCCAAAAAGCAGCAGAATTTATCAAAGACAAAGTAAGTGATATGGTCATTTATAACGACCAAGTTGTTACATTATACCTTGCAATGCTAGATAACTCTCGTCAACGCTCTGAATGGGTGCTTTTTATACTGACAGTTTTTAATATTTCCTTTCTTATCATTGCATTTGTGGTAATGAGAAAAAATATTCTTTTGCCTATTGCAGAGATAGCACGCACCGCCCAACGCATTACGCAGGGAGATTTTTCTACTAAAATTGCTGAAAATCAAGACAATGAAATAGGTATCGTTTCTAATGCTATCAACAAAATGATGACGAGTTTGGAGTCTGCTACCTCTTTTATTAAAAATATTGGTGAAGGAAATCTTGACACAAAATATGAAGGATTAGATGGAATGGCACAAGATACCGCAGAACAAGAAAGCCTAGCAAGTTCACTTTTGCTTATGCGCCAGCAAATGCGCAATGTAGCGGAAGAAGAAGAGGAAAGAAAATGGGTTACAGAGGGCTTGGCGTTGTTTGTTGATGTTTTGAGAGATAATAGTACCAATACTTCATCTCTTGCTTATGGAGTTGCGGCTAACTTAGTAAAATATGTAGATGCTAATCAAGGCGCAATTTATCTTACAAATGAAGAAAATGGGCAAGTAATCAATGCTGAACTTGCTGCTTGCTATGCCTATGGAAAGCAAAAATTCCTTAAACAGACTATCCAAAAAGGAGATGGACTTATTGGGCAGATTTTGCAGGAAGGCGACAAAATTTATATCAATGATATTCCTGAAGATTACGCTGATATTTCGTCTGGTTTGGGTGGCGCACACCCTCGTAGTGTACTTATTATTCCTATGAAACTCAATGATAAACTTCTAGGAATGATAGAGTTAGCTTCTTTCAAAGAATTTAGACCCTATCAGATAGAATTCATTGAACGTCTTGCAGGAAATATTGCCTCTACACTTTCTAGTGTGAAAGTAAACGAAACAACCAACAAACTTTTGGCAGAATCCCGTCTGATTACAGAGCAAATGCAGACACAAGAGGAACTTATGCGACAAAGTTATGAGCAATTACAGGTTACACAACAAGAAATGCTTAGAAATGAAGCCGTACTTACAGCGCAATCTTATGCTATTTCTACCACGCTTATTAGTGCTGAATATGATATGAGTGGAAAACTCATTAAGGCAAATGAGCAATTTATGGATAAATTTAAGTATGATATGATAGAAATTAGGACAAAACAACACCGCAATTTCTTAAATACTACTGATGTGAGTAGTGTTGCCTACCAACTTTTTTGGGAAAAACTCCAGTCTGGACGCACTCAAACAGATGAATATAAACGTATTGCAAAAGATGGCACAGAAATATGGTTGCGTGCTACCTACGTGCCTATTCCTGACAAAAAAGGCAACTTTTATAAGGTTATTTGTCTTGCTTTTGATATTACAGAAGAAAAACAAACGGTAATAGATTTCAAGGCACAAGTGGAGTCTATTAGGCGTTCTAGCGTTACCTTAGAGTTTGATTTACAAGGGTTTGTTACAGATGCGAATGATATTTTCTTAGAAGTTTCCAAACTTAATAAAGCATCTATTCTTGGAAAGCATTATAACGTACTTGTAGGCAAAGAAAGACAAGAAGATGATGAGGAATTTAAACAACTTTGGCGCAAACTCAAAGGCGGTTCTTATGAAATGGGGGAATATATGATGCTTGATGCAGACAGGGACGAAATTTGGTTGCAAGGCAGTTTTAATCCTATTTTTGATTTGAATGGAAATACTTTTAAGATTGTAATGTTTGCTTCTGATATTACCAGTCGCAAACAAGGTGAAAAACTTATTCTTGATGCACAAAGAAAAGCACGTATGCAACAAGAAAACCTTACGGCACTTATCAATAATACAGATGAAAGGATTTTTTCTATTGATAAAAACCACTTCGTAAATATTCTAAATAACAATGCTATGCAGGTTTTTAGGCAAATGGGGCGTGAAATTGAGATAGGAATGAATATTTTGGATACTTTCCCTCCTGCAAAATATGATGAACTTAAAAAACCTTATGACCGTGCGCTCACAGGTGAGAAAGTGCGTGAAGAAGAACGCTATATCAATAATAAAGGGGAAGATTTGTTGCTTTTGGTAACCTACAATCCTATTTTTGATGAAGAAGACAATGTACAAGGGGTAACTGTTTTTGCAAAAGATATTACAGAAATTAAGAGAAATGAAGAAAGATTGCGCAAAACACAAAAGGAAATGGAAGAAACAGAGTTTGAGTTGCGAGTTTTGCTCAATAGTACAAAAGATGCTTTATTCTCTGTTAATCATCAGTTTAGGCTAATTACATTTAATACACCATTCAAAGAATATATTAAACGTACTTATAACCAAGAAGTAAAAGATGGGGACAGTGTTGAGAAGTTTTTAGATGACAATAAATACTTAGACCTCTGCAAAAGGTCACTCACAGGTGAATCTTCCAGAGAAAACATCAACAGAAAATCTATTACATCAAGTCCTATTTTGAGCAAAACAAATCAGATTTTGGGTGTGGTAATGCATATTTTGTTGTAAATTAAAAACTTTCCAAAAGTTATAACTTTTGGAAAGTTTTTTTTGAAGTTATTTTATTGATTTTTCTTTGAAAAATTGTAAACCAAAAAACAATCTCATCAAATTCCATCTTCTAATAAAAAACTCATAAATAAACCACGAAATCAAAAAAGTACCAAAACTTAAAAATATAAATTTATAAAAAACTACCCATTTCAAATTCATTATGAAATAGCCAAGTATTACCGTAATTGTTTGGTGAAGAATGTACAAAGGATATACTGCTTCGTTGCAGTAGGCTAGTATTTTAGAAGGTTGATTAAGGTATTTTGAGGCAAAACCAAAAAGACAAAGTATCCAAGATACTGAAGTCGTTACGGTAATAAATGCTTCTATAAAATGCCGCACTACACCGTCTTCAAAAGGAATAGTCAAAAGTAAAAAACTTGCAAACCCCATTAAAGCAATTTTTAAGTAAGTTTTTCTATTTTGCTCAACGGTTTTCCAAAAAATATCTCCAATGGATATGAGTAAAAATCCAATGAAAAATAATAATATCGACGGAATTAGCAAAGCGTTCATTTTGAATATTCACAGACTTAAATAAAAATGAAAATTTGTAGCAAGATATTCAATAAATAATCGAAATTTCCATGCGCAGGTGTAGCCGATTTAGTGAACACAAAGGCCTCAAAATTGACTTGGGAAAGTTTGAGTTTTCAATCATTCCAGAGTCGGGATTGATAAAGGCTTTTTTACAT
>JAYVHJ010000455.1:0-7582 GCA_043771315.1 Raineyaceae bacterium | reverse complement strand
CATAAAAATAATATTTGTACTAAAAATCCTTTCCAAAATTTGGAAAGGATTTTTAGTGATACATATTTTTAGTTTTCTAATTGTACTTTTATCCACGCTTGTGCTTCTTGTTGGTCACTGCACACCAAATAAGGAACAGGTTGTTTCTGAAAAGCAAAAATAGCTTTCAACACATTTCTAATAATAATATTGGGGATAATGTAAGCTGTACCTTTGCAAAAATCTTTCATCATTTGCTCATTATCTTTGAGCCATTGTGCCTGTATTTTTTGATAAGATATTCCTGGAAAAACGGCATTAGTGGCATCAAAGATGATAGCTAGGTAGTTTTTGTGGTCGTAACTTTGCCTAACTTCCTCAAGGTAAAGAGGAAAATTGTCGTCTTGTGCATTATTACCTGTAAAAGTAACCAGCACGACAGGAAAAGCACTTTTGTCTATTTCTGCGTATTTGTCCATTGTTTTGTATTTTTGTTGATATCCTATTTTTTAAACTGACATTCTGAAATAAAGTTTTAAAATCTGCTTTGAATTGTTAAATTTATTTACTTACATAAAAAGCTAATAAAACCGTTTTTTTAGACTTTCTGGCACGATTTTTATACTAAAATAAAAATAATTTTAATACCTTAAAAAAGTTTTTTTAAATAAAATTTTTTTTTTCAGTTTTTTTTCCTTAAAATTGTACCTACTAATTAAAAATTTAGTGCCTAAATAAAAAAACAGCAGATTTAAGTATCAAAAGATAGTATCAAAAGAAAAGTGTCATTGTTAAACACAACCGTATTATGAATAAAAGTATGCGCATAATCAAATACGCACTCCTACTTACCATAGGAATTAGCCTACTAGGAGCTTGTAAGAAAAAATCACAAGACTCTTCTTCATTCCAAATGCAAACGCAATCTAGTACAAATGCGCATCAAAAGGGAATGTTTAGCCAAGCAACAGGTATTCCTTATAACTTAGGAGATACATCTGGTGTTACAAGTTTTGCCGTAAGAGAATATTTGGGGCAACCTGATGGTCCTAACCTTGTATTTATTGAAGGTGGACGTTTTATTATGGGTTCTGGTGAAGAAGATGTTGTTTATACACGTGATAACCGTGAGCGTACTGTAAGTGTGCAGTCTTTTTATATGGACAGAACGGAGGTTAAAAACATTGATTGGTTAGAATTTTTGAACTATTACTCTAAACCAACAAATGCTGCAGCTATTCCTGATAGTTTGAAATTCAAGGAATTATTACCTGATACTACTGTTTGGGCAAATGAAACTGCTTTTAACGACTCTTATGTAATTAATTATTTGCGTTACCCTGGTTTCCGTATGTTCCCTGTAGTAGGTGTATCTTGGATACAAGCACAAGCTTTCTGCAAATGGCGTACAAAAGCCGCTAATGATTATCTTTTTGCTGAAGCTAAGAAAAAAGACAAAGATGGTAAACTTAACGAATACAAAGACTTGAAAGATGCGCCACTAGAAAGTGGTGTGGTACTTCCAAACTACCGCCTTCCAACAGAAGCAGAATGGGAATATGCCGCAAAAGGTATGATTGAAACGCAATATGATGATGAAAATCAGTCTAATGGTCGTGTATATCCTTGGGACGGACACGCTCTAAGAAATCCTTATGGCAAACAAATGGGAACATTTTTAGCTAACTTTAAGCGTGGACGTGGTGATTATGCGGGTATTGCAGGTAAGCAAAATGATGGCGCACTTATTACAGAATACGTTTATAACTATCCTACAAATGGTTTTAATTTGTATAATATGGCTGGAAACGTAAACGAATGGGTAGAAGATGTTTACAGACCACTTTCTCACGAAGATATGAGTGATTTGAATCCTGTAAGAAGACAACAGTTAGATAGTACAAAACTGAAGTCTGACCCAAACAAATCAGTTTATAATGATAGTAAAGACCCTTATAACGTTGCTTCAACACAAGGTGCAGTAATGTCACTTGTTGATGATAATGCAAGAGTATTTAAAGGTGGTTCTTGGAAAGATGTTGCTTATTGGTTATCTCCTGGTACAAGAAGATTTTTAGATAAAAACAAAAGTACAGACAACTTAGGTTTCCGTTGCGCTATGATTCTTGCTGGTGAAAGATCTGGTGAAAAACGTAGAGCTAACAGAGGTGGAAAACAAGGTAGATAGTTTTAAATAAATTCTGATACATATTAAATAAAAAGGCTTTGCAGTTTCAAAGCCTTTTTTATTTAAGAAATAATTAGAAAAATAAATTTCTTAAGGTTTTTTCGTAAAAAAGTGTTATTTTGCGGTTACTTTAACCTATGAACAAAAAATTTCTTACATATTTATTTGCTTTACTGTTATTTAGTAGTATTGTTAGTGGTTTGCTTTCGTCTTGTGGAATGTTTAAGAAAAAAGACAGAGATAAACAAACTGCTGAAGAGGCTACTGCGGGTGGTGTAAGTGGTACAACAGGTGGTAATACCAACAATGGTGTTAGCACTGCTACTGGCGTTCCTTATAATGACACTACAAATGTAAACAGCTTTACTGTAAAGGGCTTTGAAGGGCAAATTGCAGGTCCTAACCTTGTTTACATTGAAGGTGGTTCGTTTGTAATGGGTATGCTAGAAGAAGATGTTATCAATGCCTCACATAGCCAACTCACTAGGGTTTTTGTTCCTTCTTTTTATATGGATAGAACAGAAGTTGCTAATATTCACTGGTTGGAGTTTATGAATTTTTATGATAAAAACCGTGAACAAGTTCCGCAAAATCTTACTTATGATGAATATTACAGAGAAGTCTTAATGCCTGATACGCTTGTATGGGCAAGTGATGCATCTTTTAATGATTCTTACATTACTAATTATCTAAGACACCCAGGTTTTAGATTATATCCTGTTGTAGGCGTGTCGTGGGAGCAAGCACAAGAGTTTTGTAAGTGGCGCACTTCTACCATTAACAAATTTTTGGAAGGTGGTGGACAACGCAAAGTTACGGGGCTTCGTAGAAATGGTAAGATTGATACAGACATAAAAGTAATAAATCCTACAAAATCTTATTCAGATACCATTGTTTTGCCTGATTATAGGCTTCCTACAGAAGCAGAATGGGAATATGCCGCCAAAGCAATGGTAGCCATAGAATATGAAACAACCAAAAAAGAAAAAACAAGAATTTATCCTTGGGACGGGCGGGCTATGCGCAATCCGTACAAGAAAAATATGGGTAAGTTTTTAGCTAATTTTAAGCGTGGACGTGGTGATTATGCAGGTATTGCAGGAAGGCAAAATGATGGTGCAATGCTCACAGAGTGGATTTATGCTTATCCTCCTAATGATTTTGGGCTTTATAATATGGCTGGAAATGTCAATGAATGGGTAGAAAGTGCATACGCAGTAGAAGATTTTGAAGCCTATGATGATTTACAATTAGTAAAACGTGCTAATGCCTATACTGATACTTCTTTTAGAACTAAAATGCTTCCCAATCAGTTGTATTCTTCAAGAGTTGCCAAAGACAGTACCAAAGACATCAAAAGAAAACCATTTGCTATCAAAGATAGTACAAGCATCAATGTTGATAATTTATTGTCTTTTCCTAGTGCTTTTGTACATTCTATTTATGAACGTAACGAAAATGCAAGAAAAAGATATAAAGTTTACAAGGGTGGTTCGTGGAAAGATATTGCTTATTGGCTTGCACCTGGCGCACGTAGATACTTAATTGCAGAAAAAAGTACCTCAACTATTGGTTTTCGTTGTGCTATGACACTTGGAGGTAAAAAGAAAAAAGAACTTGGAGTAAATGATGATTTGCAAAATCTTGTTCCTGTAAGTAAAGGGAAAATCATTAAAAAGAAAACACCAAAAGTAAAAAAAGTAAAACCTAAAAAAGAAAATAAAGCAACAGATGAGACAATAGTTGTTCAGCCTGATGATGCAAAGGATAAAAAAAGTAAAGATAAGCCAATAAAAGAGGAAAAACCAAAAGAAAATCCTAAGGATAAGCCAAAAGAAGAAAAAAAGAAAAAGAAATCTAAAAAAGATAAAAATAAAGACAAAGATAAGCCAAAAGAAGAGAAAGAAAAAGAAGATGAAGGCGGATTCTAAGTAAATGTTATCAACAAAAAAGCCTTTCCAAACTTTGGAAAGGCTTTTTCAATTTTACATACTTAGGGTGGAAAATCTGCTATATCTTAGCTGTTTTTCCTTCTACTATTTTTAATTTCCAGATTATTAGCGTTTACTCTTTCGTTGAAACAATAAAGCAGAAGTTCGTACAAAGCTCGTACATCAAACTAAGACTTATTTTGATGAAGTAAAATCTGTCAATGACGTTTTCAGGAGTTTGGAGAAGGAGTTTCATTTTTGATTGTTGGAGTTAATATTTTATTTTTGCGGTTTTTCTTGTTGTCTGCCCTGAATAACCATCACTATTTCCCCTTTTACGCCTTTCTGGGTGAAATAAGCCAATACTTCTTCAATAGTACCATTTTTAGTTTCTTGATAAATCTTACTTAATTCTCTAGAAACAGAACAACGCCTATCAGCTCCAAAATAAGGTATCATCATCTCTAATGTTTTTAGCAACCGGTGTGGAGATTCGTAGCAAACTACCGTTTTTTCTTCCTCCGAAAGTTGCTTTAAACGTGTTTGTTTGCCTTTTTTGTGTGGTAAAAATCCGTCAAAAATAAAACTATCACTAGGCAAGCCAGACTGCACAAGCGCAGGCACGAAAGCAGTCGCACCTGGCAAACAATTTACCTCAATATCAGCCTCCACACAAGCACGCACCAACAAAAAACCAGGGTCAGAAATGGAAGGAGTGCCAGCATCAGATACTAAGGCAATGTTTTCACCATTTTTCAGTCGTTCCAAAATCTTTGCGACTGTATGATGTTCATTGAAAATATGATAACTTTGCAAAGGCTTGCGGATTTCGTAGTGTTTTAGCAAGATACCCGTAGTACGAGTATCTTCTGCCAAAATACAATCAACTTCTTTTAGTAGGCGCAAAGCACGCAAAGTAATATCTTCTAAATTTCCTATGGGAGTGGGAATAATATAAAGCAAATGAGTAAGTTTTTTAGTTGTGAGTTGTGAGTTGTGAGTTGTGAGTGAATACAAGTAACAACTAAACCGCTATTTGTGTCTTCACAAATAACAATAATTATAATCTCATTATAATTTAAGACAAAATTAAGGCTTTTTTTGTATTGATTAGGAAAATCTCAAAAGTTTCCTATATTTGTTCCAAAATACTTTTTAATCAATCAATGTATGCAAAAGATACCTTTTCTTATTCTATTTTTCTTGCTTTTCAATACTGTTCTTTATAGCCAAAAACAAACAGAAGATAGCCTAAAAACTATCATCAAAAGTAAACCAAAAACAGATACTACCTACTTGATTTCTCTTGCAGAACTTGCGAATACTGTTCGTTATAGTCAGCCAGATTCGTCTCTTGCGTGGGCAAAGGAAGTATTAGAAACGTCAAAAAGCCTTAACTATCAAATAGGTATAGGCAGAGGCGCAAGAGTAATGGGTATCTACTACCGTACTAAGGGAAATGTAATAGAAGCTATCACTTATCTTAATATAGCAGTAGATGCACTACAAAAATCAAACGACTTGGACGGACTGGGTTTTACTTATAATAGCCTTGCGGCACTATATAAAAACCAATCAAAATCACCACTTGCAGTAGAATATTGCCAGAAAGCCATTACTGCGTTTGAAAAAATAAATAATAAAAAGGGAGTAGCTTACGCAAACAATAATTTGGCGGATATTTATAAAGAACAAGGAAATCTTACCACAGCACTTGCCTACGCAAAGAAAAGTTTGGTACTTAATGAACAAGAAAAAGATAAAAAAGGCATTTTTTATTCTAATTTTAATATTGCTGAGATTTATCAACAGCAAAAACAATATGACAAAGCACTTTCGTATCAACTCACAAACCTCCAACTTGCAGAAGAAACTAACGACCAGTTTAATCTTACATACGCCTGTAATAATATTGCCAATGCTCAAATATCTCTAAAACAATATGATAAAGCACTTCCCTACCTAGAAAAAGGTTTGAAAGCCGCATTAGAGATGAAGAGTTTGGAAAGACAAACAGACCTCAATATTACTTTTGCTAAATATTATCAAGCTATCAAACAATCACAAACTGCTTTCAAATATGCCAATGATGCCGTAACACTTGCCCAAAATTTGAATAATATTGGGCTTATAAACTTAGCATCTTACGAAAAAAGTCATATAGCAGCTAGTTTGGGTAACTATGAGGAGGCTTATCAGAGCCATTTACTCTATAAAGCAACTACAGACAGTCTTCAAAATCAAAAAAAATACAAAGATGCACTACAAAAAGATTTTGACTACCAACAAAATAAGCAAGAACTAGAAAAACAACAAACACAACTTAACTATCAAAAAGAATTACAAGCACAAAAAAATATCAGAAACATATTTATTACTGCCTTTGGCTTTATGATTGCCCTAGCAATAACGGGATATGTGTTATATCAAAACAAAAAGAAAACAAATCTTTTGCTTGCCCTACAAAATAATGCTATCATACAGCAACAAGAAGAGCTTTTGGTACTGAATGAGAACCTAGAAACACAAAAAAATACACTAGAAATTACTTATTCTACCCTAAAAACTACATCAGAACAACTCAATAAGAGTATTGCTTATGCTTCTCGTATGCAAAATATTATCTTACCAGAAATGCAGGATTTGAAAGCGTTTTTTCAGGATATTTTTGTTATTTATAAGCCTAAAAATGTTGTTTCTGGGGATTTTTATTGGTTTTCTAAGATAAACGACAACAAATGTGTATTCGTATTGGCTGATTGTACAGGACACGGTGTGCCAGGAGCTTTTATGAGTCTGCTTGGAAGTACGCTACTTCACGAAATAATCAACACAAAACAAATATACAACGACCCTGCTACCATTTTAGCACTCCTTGATAAGGATTTGCGTATTCTTCTAAAACAAGAAACAGGGCTTAATAATGATGGTATGGATATTTCTATCTGCTTTTTTGAGAAAAATATCCAAGATACGAAAAATATTAGGCTCACTTTTGCAGGTGCTAAGTCATTTATGTATTACGTTGAAAACAACCAAATCAACCAGATTTCAGGGGACAAAATTTATCTTGGCGGAAAAGACAAACCGCTTCCTTTTACTAATCAAGTTTTTGATTTTGAAGAAAATACTATGTTTTATTTACTTTCTGATGGAATTATTGACCAAAACGACCCAGAACGTAAGAAATTGGGTAGCAATGCTGTCAAACAAACGACATTACAATATCACAAAGAAAGTATGAAAACACAAGAAGAACAACTCTTAGCCTTACTTGCCTCACATCAAGCAGGTTCAGAGCAGCGTGATGATATTTCTATGATTGGCTTGAAGATGTTTTAAGTAACTTTTCTATAATTTTCCACCCTTAGGGTGGAAAATTATAGAAGTAGATACAAAATCAAAGTTTTACATTCGTACCTCGTACTTCTTATTTCGTACCTCTTTCTTAGCTTGTTTGTTCCCAAAGTTCACCATCATTAGC
>JAYVHJ010000454.1:0-2325 GCA_043771315.1 Raineyaceae bacterium | reverse complement strand
GGCGCAATAATACGAATACCAAGCGCAGCAAGCGTAAGCGCAATATCATCTTCCAAGTTTTTAATTTTAGAAATACGCACTCCCGCCATAGGAATAATCTCGTAAAGTGTTACAGTTGGTCCTATTGTGGCTTTTATAGAGTCAATACCAATGCCATAATTGCCTAAAGTGTCCACAATACGGTCTTTATTTGCCTGCAATTCTTCATCAGAAACCTGTATTTTTACCTCAAAAACCTCATTTAGAAGTTCTGGAATAGGAAATTGATACCTACTCAAATCTTCACGAGGATTATAAGGAGAGAGAGAAGCTAAATAAGCACTGTCATCATCATTGGTAGTATTATTTTTAGAAGATGGAATTTCAATTTCTTCCAAATTTTCCTCCAAAAGATTTTCCTCCAAATTATCCAAATCATTGTTATTGCTATCATTGATAGGCTTTTCTACAACAAAAGGAATATCTTTTGATGTTTTTATATTCTCTTTTACACTTTCTTTTGTATTTTCTGAAATAATAACAGGAATGATAGGAACAATATTAGAGGTAATATTTAAAAGATTTTCCTCTGAATTCATATCAAAATCATCATTAGTAGTATTGTAAGGGTCTTTTATTTCTGCTAATTGTTCCAAATCTAACCTTGAAATAATTGTTTGATTATCTTCCGTTTCTTCTAAAATAGGCGTTTCTGCAATTTTTTCTAAGATTTCATTGTGTAAATTTTCATTTTCTGGCAAAATTTCCCTACGTGTGCGTACATCTATGAGCGTGATACCCTCAATAAGGTTATGTTTGGCAGAATTATCTTCAAAGAAAAACGGATTATTGTCTTGCTCATTTGTATTGTTTTTTAATTTGTCCTTATTTGAGGTGATTTGCATTTCATAAGGCTCTAAAATATTTTTATCTTCTTCATTATCAACTGTTTGTGTTTTTTTGATAGGAATAGAAGTAATAGGTTTTAGCTTTTTTTCTGTCTTTATTTTAGCTAAAATTTCTGCTTCTTGTTGTTTTTCTAGCCTAATATTCTCTTCATTTTCCTTTTCTTTTTGCGCTTTAGTTTTAAGGATTTGCGCATCAATAGAGGTAATATTATAAAAATAAATAATAAAAATAACTGCAAGCAATATAATCAGCAAAAGTGCGCCAAAACCCAGTAAAGCCTTAAAAAAACTTGCAATTTCGTAGCCAAGTGAGCCACCAATTAGGCTAAAATAACTATCTTCTTTGAGAGAAGAAATAATATAACCAAGCAAAATACTCAACCAAAAAATAGCAAAAGCCGCAAATTGTGTAAACCTCCTGACTGGGAACAAATCCATCTTCAAAATGAGTCTTACTGCATACACAAACAGTATTGGGATAAGCAAAAAAGCCCCCAAACCAAACCATTTGTAGATAAATTTGTAGGAAAGCACTGCCCCATAAATACCCAACCAGTTTTCTACCTCCTCACCTGCCTCACGTACACCTGTAGAACTATACGCCTCTACAAGGCTTTGGTCTGCTTTTCCTGTAAAAAGATAAGAAACAAAAGCAATAAGTAAGTAAAATGAGAAAAAAAGCAAGCCAAAACCACACACAAGCATAAAACGGCGGTCTTTAAAAATGTTTTTAAAAGATGGTTTTTGAGGTGTGGTAATAGGTTTTATCTCCTCTAAGGTTTCCTCTATGGAAATACTAGGTTTTTTATAAGTATTTTGTACGTCTGTCATTATGGCGGTTAATAAAATTATACAAATATAAGAGTTTTATAGAATTTTTGCAAGTAATAACCACGTTTTGTTGTGTTGGAAGTGTGCAGAACTAATCATATATGATTTTTGTTCATACCAAAATAAAGTTAAACTATTTAGATTTATTCTTAATTAGCTAAAATGCTTGTTTGTTATTTTGTTGTTTTGCTATTTTGTACAAGTAAATTTAACACTTTAATACTTTGACTATGAAAAAGTTACATTTGGCTGCCTTCTTTCTGATTGCAGTAACCGTTTTTTCTTGTAAAAAGAAAGAAATAGATACATCAGACTCTAGTAAACTGGATAATTGCGACCCAAAACGCAAAACTATCTTAGTAGCCAACGAATGGATAGGAACACTTGGATATGACAATGAAATGAGAAAATGGACTGTTAATACTCAAATACAGGGTACTTATGACGGTATGAGAACAGCCCTTATTTGCGTTGATATTCCTGATGATTTCAAAAGACTAAATAACTTGGTGATATTTAGTGGGGAACTAAAAGAGAGTAATGGCACTCCTGCTCCGAAATTGGGTGGTCAAGAAATATATTACATTAACCCAACTAAATTAGAATT
>JAYVHJ010000453.1:0-5397 GCA_043771315.1 Raineyaceae bacterium | reverse complement strand
TTATATTTGCTACTGTATTGTTTGTCGTGGATACGCACTGCGGTGCGTATCTACAATAAATACATTTGACAAAATTATTCTTGCGTAACATCAGTTATCAATATATCTAAACACAATAAAACATAAATTATTTTTGGGATTTGATTTCTTTTTTTCTAACTTTCAACATCAAAATCTTCTTAAAAATAATTCTTAAAAATTCATTATGAAACTTATCAAAGTAGGTGCAGGCGTGCTTAACCAAACGCCATTAGACTGGGAAAACAATTTCCAACATATCATAAGTGCCATAGAAAAAGCCCGAAATGAAGACGTAAGCATACTTTGCCTGCCCGAACTTTGTATTACTGGATATGGCTGTGAAGATGCTTTTTATGCCGTAAATACTACTGAAAAATCTTTGGAATATCTCCAAAAAATTGTGCCTTATACCAAAGGAATGGTCGTTACGGTGGGTTTGCCCCTACTTATACAAAATAAACTTTTTAATTGTGCCTGCCTTATTTCTGATGGAGAGATTTTGGGTTTTCCTGCAAAAAAATTCTTGGCAGGTAATGGCATTCATTATGAGCCACGTTGGTTTACGGCGTGGACACAAAAAGGCTACTCACACATACATATAGGCGGACATGAGTACAAAGTTGGTGATGTTTATTTTAATATCAACGGCATCAAAATTGGTTTTGAAATTTGTGAAGATGCTTGGGTAGCAAACCGCCCAGGACGTGATTTGTATAATTATGGCATTGATATTATCCTAAATCCGAGTGCTTCTCATTTTGCTTTTGATAAACTAGAAGTACGTAAAAGGTTTGTTTTGGAAGGTTCTAGGGCATTTGGCGTGAGTTATATTTATGCTAACTTGATGGGAAATGAGTCTGGAAGAGTTATTTTTGATGGTGGAAGTATTATTGCCTCCAATGGTACGCTTTTGGCTATTGGTGAACGCCTTTCTTTTGAAGATGTAATCATTACGACTGCCGTTATTGATGTAGATTTGACCCGCCTAGCGCAAATCCAAACACATACTTTTGATATTGTAGAAAGTTTTGGGAATTGCATTGATAATAATTTTGATTTTCCTAAAATTGGTTTAGAGAAAATAACTCCTCTCAAAACTACGTGGGAGCATAGTGAAAACATCAAAGAAGAAGAATTTGCTCGTGCAATGATGCTAGGTTTGTATGATTATCTCCGCAAAAGCCGTTCTGGTGGATTTGTGATTTCTTTGAGTGGTGGGGCTGATTCTTCTGCTATTGTGTGTTTGTGTCGTATGCTTATTGATATGGGTATCAAGGAGTTAGGTTTTGAGCGTTTTGTAGCTAAAATCTCTTATATCAAAAATATAAAAGACTTAAAAACCGCTGACGAGCTTGCTAAACACTTGATTACTACAGCTTATCAAGGTACAGAAAATAGTGGTGATGTTACTTTTACGGCTGCCAAAGAACTTGCTGGTGCGGTTTGTGCAGAGTTTCATAACCTGAATATCAATAATATTGTCAAAGAATATACCAGAATAGTAGCTGAAAGTCTAGGGCGTGAACTTTCATGGGAAACTGACGACATTGCACTCCAAAATATACAGGCACGAGTGCGTGCGCCTAGTATTTGGTTTTATGCCAATCTCAAAAATGCACTTTTACTTTCTACTAGCAACCGCTCTGAAGCTGCGGTAGGTTATGCCACAATGGACGGAGATACTTCTGGCGGACTTAGCCCCATTGCAGGAATTGATAAAGATTATTTGCGGTCTTGGTTGCGTTGGCTACAAAATAAAGGTGTTGATAATGCTTATACTATTCCTGCATTGTCGTATGTTAATAACCAACAACCAACCGCAGAACTTCGCCCAAAAGGTGCAATGCAAACAGATGAAACTGATTTGATGCCTTATAATATCTTAGATGATATTGAGGAAGCTGCCATACGTGATAAACGTGATCCTTTGGAATGTTTGCAGATTTTGGAGGTAAAACACCCAGAAAGACAACGCAATCAGCTAAAAAATTATGTAGAAAAATTCTTTTTGTTGTGGTGCAGAAACCAATGGAAAAGAGAGCGTTATGCGCCTTCATTTCATTTAGACGACAAAAATCTTGATCCAAAAACTTGGTGTCGTTTTCCTATTTTGTCTGGTGGTTTTGCCAAAGAATTGCAGGAATTGAGGGATTTTTAATATTTCATATGTATTTAAAAAGCCTTTCCAAATATTTGGAAAGGCTCTTTTATTTGAAATACTAATTATTTACTTCCAAATTTATTTGCTTCCCAATGGAATAGCATAACCCAACGTGGCACTAATAGCAGTATTTTTGACAGTACCAATATTATTAGGTGTGTTACTGATATTCGCCAAGCCATAACCATAGCGTATATCAATTACAACCCCTTTGAACATTACGCCTAAGCCGCCTTGTAAGCCAAAATCACCTCTTTGAGTTTGATTGTTATTATAGCCAAATTCAATATCTTTAGTATCAGAACCTAATTTATCTGACCCACTCAATACCATTGAAATAGTAGGACCAGCAATAACAAAAAACTTCAAATTTTCAGTACCAAACTTTGCTTTAACAAGCAACGGCATTTCCAAATAATTTAATGTTCTTGCAAGTTCTAGTTTTGTACCAAGTAAGTCTTGGGTAAATATGCCTCCTTTTTGGATAAAAACCAGTTCTGGTTGTATAGCAAACATATCATTTATAGCAACTTCAAAGCCTGCTCCTCCTAATTTAGGTTCAAATTTTAAAGGGTCAGGAATTTCTGATGTAACAATAAAGTTAGCATAAGAAACACCTGCTTTAGGAATAAACTTCACCTGCGCATTGCTTGAGAAACTTATTCCTAAGAGAGAGAGAGAGAGAGAGAGAGAGAGAGAACTCTTAGAAAAGATTTTTTCATTTGTTGAGATATTTTGATGGATTATTTTAGTAAATAAATTTTCCAAAAATATAATTTTTTTTTGAATAAAACAAAATTATTAAAAATATTACCTGGAAAAAGAAGACTTCGCTTAAAGCGAAGTCTTCTTTAAATGTTACTTAAAACCTTACCACCCAATAGGATAATAGGCTTTTTCACCGTTGGCATACACGCCATCAAGGTAAATACTTTCGTTGTTTTGCTCTGCTTTCATTAAGGCATTTCTGATGTCATCAACGCTATTTACCTCATCTCTACGACCATTTTTAGAGAAATGTGTTATCACAAAACCTTCTCTAATACCTGCATTACGCATTTTACCACTACGGATTTTCATTACCATTACGCCACCATTGATACCAAATTTTTCACTGGTTTCTTCATTGATACTTGCCAAATCAGCACCCAAAATATTGGTTGTTTTGTTATCTTTTCTTTTGACAATATCTGTATTTCCATCTCTATTTTTGAGAGAAATGGTAACTTTTTTCTCTGTTGTACCACGTCTAAAAAGCACTTCTACTTTTTCTCCTGGTCGTCTTGATGCCACAACTTCTTGCAAACGAGAAACGCTATTTGTTTTTTTGTCGTCAATACTCAAAATAACATCATCATCTTGCATTCCTGCATTTGCAGCAGAACTATTTTCAGCTAGACTTTCTACCAAAACACCTTCCAAACTTGGTAATTTCTTTTCCTTTGCTACTTGTGAGTTAATATCTCTGATAGCAATTCCAAGTAAAGCACGTTGAACTTCTCCGTGTTCTTTGAGGTCAGCAATTACTTTTTTGACCAGATTGGCAGGAATAGCAAAAGAATATCCTTGATAACTACCTGTTTCACTTGCTATTGCGGTATTGATGCCCACTAATTCACCTCTCAAATTAACCAGCGCACCGCCAGAATTTCCAGGATTTACGGCTGCATCTGTTTGTAAAAATGCCTCTACTGCGCCTGCATTATCCGTATTTTTGATAATTCTGATATTTCTTGCTTTTGCACTAATAATACCAGCTGTTACGGTAGAAGTCAAATCAAGTGGATTTCCTACTGCAAGCACCCATTCACCTATGCGCACCTCGTCAGAATTGCCATATTTGAGTGTTGGAAGCCCTTTTTCTTCTATTTTGAGAAGTGCCAAATCTGTACTTGGGTCTTTCCCAATTACTTTTGCTTTGTAGCTACGTTTGTCTTGCAAAATAACTTCAATGTTCTCACTTCCATCAATAACGTGGTTGTTGGTAATTACATAGCCATCTTCAGACGTAATAACGCCTGAGCCAGACGAACTACGAGGTTGCATTTTGCCGTGTGGCATTTGCTTAAACATTTCCTCAAAAGGGTCGTCAGAATTACGTGAAGAGGTTACATTTTCGTAAGAAGTTTTGATATGTACCACCGCAGGCGACACTATTTCTGCTGCAGCAACAAAGTTTAGCCCGTCAGGAATAACAAAATTCTTATCTAAAAGTGTGGCTAAACGTGCTGTATTTTTATCTTGTGAGATAACTGTTTGTGGTTTATTGTCAAAAAATACCTTAAAACCACCTAAAGTAACTGCGCCACCCAGCAAAGAGGCAGCTAAAATCCCTAGCGCAAATTGTTTCGTACTAATCATAATCAACAAAGGATAAAATTTATTTTAAGTTTTGATAATAACAGTATTGTAAATTGTTTAGTTTTTTATAATCCAAAATAATGCCAAATTTTTTCTGACATATTGACATTTTAATTGTGAGTTATGAGTTGTGAATTATGAATGAATACGAAAATGTGTAGAAAAGCGTAATTGATAATTCGTAATTCGTAATTATTTACAACTTTCTATTAGTGTTCGTTGTCTTAAAAGTGTACGCTAAAACTACTCAATATGTACGCTCAATGTGTACGAATATGTACGAAAGCGGACACTTTTTAAAATCTTATTTTTTATTTAAAATATTGATAATCAACAAGTTGGATTTCTGGCACGAAGTTCGTAATGTATTAAAGCAACCAACAAAAATCTTATTTAAAAACCTACCACAATGAAACGTCTTAATAAAAACCAACATAAAAACTTTACATTTGTAAAAATATTTGTAGCCATTATGCTTGGTTTGCTACTTACTCAAATGGTAAAAAGCAATTTGCAAGAAGATGCTTTTAGCCGTTTACAAAATGTAGAAGAAGTTTCTGAAGGAATATCTACCACAAAATCAAACGGAAACGTCAATATATTTATTTTGACAAATATTATTAAAAGTTTTATATAAATTTAATATAATTTCAGCAAAACCTAAAGAAGACTTCACGTAAAGTGAAGTCTTCTTTTTTAAGTCTAAAAATTTCGCTATTTTTTGATTTTTTAATAAAAAAACGTATTTTTGAGAATCTTAACACATAGGCTATTTCTAGATAGTTAAGCAAAAGCAGTTTCTATCTGTAATACATAAATTCCCATATTACTGATTATCAATACTTTGTATTAAT
>JAYVHJ010000452.1:0-7080 GCA_043771315.1 Raineyaceae bacterium | reverse complement strand
GGGACGTGAAAACCCAATACTTTTGCCTCAAATTTCTCTTTTGTGGCTATTTCTTCTGCTGTAAGCCAACGACTATTAGAAAACGTAAACTCCAATTTGTTACGGTAATACTGGGTTTTTGCAGACGCAAGAATAGGCTTAATACTCGGCAAAGCTACTTTTCCTATGCGTGTGAGGGCATCTGTGGTTTCTTGTTCTTTGTATTTTAGTTGTTCTGTGTAGGGCAAATGTTGCCATTTACACCCACCACAAATACCAAAATGCGCACAAAAGGGCTTTTCACGTAGTTTTGAGTACGAATGAAAACGAACAACTTGTCCTATCCAATACGTTTTTTTCTTTTTGATGATTTGTAAATCTACAACATCATCAGGCACAACGCCTTCCTCTACAAAGATAACAGTATCATTGTAGCGAAGTAAGCATTTGCCACCTGAAACCGCTTTTTCTATGCGGATTTCAGTAATTAGCGGAAGTTTCTTTTTATTTCTCATATTTTTCTCAAAAATAATTTTTTTTTTCGTAATATTCCGTTTATATTTGGAAAAAATTATTTAAAACACCTAGGAATAAGCCTCTTACCACCAAATGAAGTATTTAAATGTTATTAAAATCCTATTGCTTTCTACATTTTTACTACTAGGAAGCAAAAATATAATATTTGCACAATGTCCAGTAGCAACTGCTGGAACTTTCAACCCCACCAATGTTAATGCCACTGGTTTTATGGGCTTGAATAAGTTACCTAATGCTAATTTCAGTCAATTTTATTCTCAACCCATTACTCAGAACCTATTTGTAGCCAACCCAATTTATATTATTGCTCCACTCGTAACGCCAACAGGTATATTTACGGATGACTGGCTTACCTTCTGGTTTGACTCTGTCTAGCAATGGTATTATTTCAGGTAATGTGCAAACTGGAGCTAATTTCAGTCCTCGTAGTGTGAATAATACGTTTACTTTTACTGTTTTGGTTCGCCAAGGTAATTGTACTATTTCACAAGATTTTTCAATTGATGTCAAGTGTAATAAAGCAAACTCTTATATTGGTATAACGGCTCTCCCTAATGGTGTAGTTGGACAACCATACTACTACCAATTAACTGAAAACCAGTTTCCTTGTTGCAAGGAATACTATAGTAGTATAATAGCACCTGGTTTAACATTAGATATCCAGACTGGTGTAATTAGTGGCATACCAACCACATCACAACCTGCGACTCCTATAATGAATTTTGTTTTTCCTTGCACTCATGTATGTGAATATGAGACATATTTTGTTTTAACCATTGATGATAGAAATTGCCCTGTAGAAAGAATATATCCTGCTGGATTGCCAAATGGTTCTATTGGGATAACCTATGGTACACTTGGAAAACAATCAGGTATTCAATTTACTACTTCTTTACAAGGTATACTTACTTGGAATATGTACGGATTAGGTGAGTTTGAAGTAAATACTGTACCTAGAGGATTTATTATGTCTGGTAATCCTTCTGGATTGCCTTATGGGTTAGTATTTAATAAAACAACAGGTGTTCTTTTTGGTACGCCCATTGCTGGTGCAAAATCAAGGCAGTATTTGGTTACAGTAACAAACGGTATCTGTTCAACACAAATGCTTTACGAGTTTACTGTTCCATGTGAGGAGCAACTTAACTCGCCACCAATAGTTTTGACTGATGCAACAGTTGGATTGTCTTATTATTTTGGCATAACTCCTAGTATTTCTTCATTCACAGGAAGGCAAATTCAAGGTTCACTCTCCCCTAATTCAACTTTACCCAATGGATTCTACTTGACATCAAACAGGCAATTATTTACTACATTTGCCTCTGAAATAGCAGGTATGCCAATAAATGCTAATTCTTCTGTTTTCTTTAGTGTTGATTATACAGATGGGGAATGTACTTATACTAGAAAATATGTATTTACAATTAATCCTTCTTTTACTACTCCTAATACTCCAATTGAAGTAGCAGAAAAATTAAATAGCAAGGCAGAAAAAAATCAAAACTTGATAAAAGTTTACCCAAACCCAAGTAAATCAGATTTTAATGTTTATTTTGGTAATTTGGATATCAGCAAGGCAAATATACGTGTGTATGATATGCAAGGGAGAAACGTTTACTCTTCAAAACTAAAAAAGAATGAAACTACTATTTCTTTAACTAATCAACCCAGCGGAATTTATATTTTGGAGGTAGAAGGCACAAAAGAACACATTTTGAAGTATCTAATAAAGGAGTGATGCTTTGCAATAGTTAGATAACTATAAATGTTTCTAATCAACTAACTACGAAAAATAATAGTTAGTTGATTTCTCATATTTTTCTCAAAAATAATTTTTTTTTTCGTAACATTCTCTTTATATTTGGAAAAAATTACTTTGCTCCAAATAAAAGCAAATAAATCAACTCAACCCTTTTAATTACTAATTTCTATGAAAAAAATATATCTTTTCTTGTTGTTACTTTTTGCAAGCATAACAGGATACGCCTCTCACTTAGTAGGTGGTGATTTGCGGGTGGTTTTTAGAAGCCAGTCTGCTGCGGGTCCTGTTTACCGCATTGTTTTTAATCTCTATTATGATGATAGAACTGGTAGTGTCCCATTAGGACTTGAAGATTTTGTTCGTATTTATAGTAAGAGAACAAACACACCAATAGGAACACCTATTAAAGTGTTTAAACGCAGCCGTATATCTGCTGTTTACCCAGGAATATCATCAGGTTGCCCAATAAATACAGTTGTAAATACAGGTATTTATTTGTATGATGTTGAATTAGTACTAGACCCTTCTATTTATAATGATGTCTTGGGGTATTATGCAACTGCTGGTACTTGTTGTAGAAATGATCCAGGTGTGCCAACCAATATAGCTGGGCCAGGTAGTGTAGGTTTTGCTTTTTATACAGAGTTTCCTCGTGTTACAAATGTTGCTGTGGCTCCTTTTACTGTTGCAAATAGTCTTATTAACTCTACGCCTGATTTTGGTCAGTTAAGTGGTGAATATCTTTGTGTAGGGCAAGAATTTACAGCAACTTATGCAGCTACTGATGCTGATAATGACCAATTAGAATATGATATTGTAGAACCACTTGATGATTTTACATCTACAGGAAGCAATAGTCCGTTAGATAGTCCAGTGCCTTGGAATGCAGGTTTTTCCCTCGCAAATCTTTTTGCAGCGAGTCCAGCCAATCAAGTAAGAATTAACTCCAGTACAGGTGTTCTGACTGTGAAACCTAATGCTGCTGGAATGTACTCTTTTGCTGTTCGTTGTACAGAAAGACGCAATGGCGTAAAAATAGGAGAAATTCGTCGTGAATTTCAGTATTTAGTGCGTGCCACTTGCGACCCTGCACTTTTACCAGTTCCAAGTGTGCCAAATCTTCCTACAACGAGTACGGGGGATTATATCTTAGATTTGAATAATGGACCTTCTATTGATTTTATTATAAAAGGTAGCAAAGGAAAAGCAATCTCTAAATTAGATATTATTCCTCAAAGTGCTAACTTTACTTTACAAGATTTGAATATCAATACTATTTTTTCTCCAAATCCTACTTCTCCTGGCGGTGTACCATTAAATACAGTAACTGGGGAAGGAAAAGTAAAACTCACTTGGCCTCCTTGCTTGTACAGCAAAAATGCTACTGATATTTATGAGTTTGATTTTGTCATTACAGATAATAGTTGTCCTAATGCGAATGTTTCCACGACAAAAATAAGGTTAAAGGTACTTCAAAGAAATAATCCTGCTCCTAAGTGGGAGATTACTAGCACAAGAAACATTGCTATTATAGACCAGTATGGTAGCATCAACGCAACTAGTACCCCTATAACGGTGGGAGATAGTGTAAAATTCACTATTATGGGCAGAGACGCAGGTGATAGTTTGCGTATCAGAGCAAGAGCCTCAAGTGATGGTGAGTATTTTACTTTTGTACCTAAAAATATAAGCTACACATTTCCAAGTACAACAAAAGATGTAGCCTTAGCAGAATTTGTTTGGGCACCTCAATGTAGTTTGGTGCGTAACAATGCACGTAGAGAAGAAATTGTCTTAGATATTTTCATTGAGGAGAGGGCAAGTTGTGAAAAATTGCGTACAACAGTAAAAGTAAAACTTATCCTTGAAGACAATGGCGTTACAGCAGATTATCAACCAATCAATGTCTTTACCCCAAATGAAGATGGTAAAAATGATGATTATACACTTCCAATGCTCAGAAATGCTAAATGTCTTTATACATTCAAAAAAATAACTATTCATAATAGACTTGGAAAAGAAGTTTTCCAATCTGATAAAGAAGATTTTTCTTGGAAAGCAAAAGACTATGCAACAGGTTTGTACTACTACCGCATAGAGTACGAAAACTACGAGTACAAAGGTAGTTTGCAAGTACTTAGATAAGCAGACAAATGGTTCTAATAAAAATGGTTATCAAATTTTTGATAACCATTTTTGTTTTCCAATTTTAAGGAAAGTAATTATATTATTGAATTTGCTTCAGAAAAGCCATTGTATCTACATTATCAGCGTAGTCTTGTAGGCGTGGGTGTTGTGCTTGCCCAAAATCAAAACTATTTCCAAAACTATTTTCAAAAAATGCGTCTTTTGAAACAATACATTGTATTTTCTCTTGATTTTTGCTAATAATTTCTTTTAAATGTTGGTCATTTTCATAAAATTCATAGAAAAGCATAGCAATTGGCGAGGCTACTTCTGTGCTTTCAGAAAGAATTAAGAAATTATTATCATAATGTTTTATCTTTTTTATAAGATAAATTGCTTTGTTATAATCATAATTATTAGCGTATTTGTTGTGTATATAAACGTCCTCAAAAACTTGTATAGTATCATAAAAAGGCACAAAACTAGGTGTTTCTTCATAATTTTTTGGCACATAAATTTTAGCTACATTTCTACAACCAAGCCCAAAATAAGTAAAAATATCTTCTCCTAATTTTAAAAAATCTTCTTTGGTTTCCGTACCATTAAAAATAGCCACAGAATGTCGGTTTTTACGGATAATATGTGGCTTTTTGGCAAAATAATACTCAAAATAACGTGCTGTATTGTCGCTTCCTGTGGCTATAATAGCATCAACGTCATTCATACGTTCCACAAAATAGATATTTTTTTCTATTTCAGGCAGAAATAAAATAAGTTTTTTGAGTAGAAAAGGAATAATGATTTGGTCGTCAGAGCTAAGTTTTGCATGCAAAATATGCCCAGAAATAAGCACACAAAGAGCATCGTGAAAGCCAACCGCAGGAATGTTGCCAGCCATTATAACGCCTATTTTTTTAGGATTTTGGTTTATTTGAGGTAAATCATATTTATCTATCCAGTTTTGCAAATTAGCCTTTTGGAGCATTTGGGAGATGCTTTTTAGCATCATAAGCGTGTTTTGAGGCAAAAACCAAGCATTTTTAGCTTTAGCATAAAGGCAAAGTTCTTGTAATTCTTCTGTATTATCTGCTAAAGAGTTCTCTAAAAAAAGTCCTAATGCTGAAAAAGCGTTTATTCTATCTGAAAGGTTCATTTTTGTTGTTATAAATACTTATAAAACTCTCCAAAAGTTAAAAACTTTTGGAGAGTTCGTAATTTAGTAGGTTGCCTTAATTTTAGCCATTTGATTGATACGTTGCATTGCAATACGCATTGCAGCTTCTTGTGTATTGATATTTTCTTTTTCAGCTACTTGAAAGATATTTTCAGTATATTGATAAATCTTCTCTGCTTGCTCGTAGGCACGTTCTTGGTTATAAACAGGCATAGAAATCTCACAATAAACATTCATTATTCCCCCAGCATTGATAAGAAAATCAGGCACATACGCAATGCCTTTAGCAAGACAAGCATCTCCGTGAATTTTCTCATCTTTTAGCTGATTATTAGCAGCTCCAGCAATTATTTTGCATTTCAAACGACTCAAAGTATCATCATTGATGGTTGCTCCTAGCGCACAGGGTGCATAAATATCAATATCTAAATCATAAATTTTGTCTTTATCTACTACTTCTGCACCATATTTGGTGGCAACATTTTTCAAAATATCATCATAAATATCAGAAATAAAAATTTTTGCGCCTTCTTTTGCCAAATGTGCTACAATATGCTCTCCAACGTGTCCTACACCTTGCACAGCAATTTTTTTGCCTGCCAAACTATCAGAGCCATAGACTTTTTTTGCAGCCGCTTTCATTCCTACATATACGCCATAAGCCGTTACAGGAGAAGGGTCGCCACTTCCGCCCAAACTTTTAGGCTTTCCTGCTACATATTTGGTTTCCATAGCAATATACTCCATATCTTGCGTACCAACGCCCACATCTTCAGCAGTGATGTACTTTCCGTTGAGATTTTGGACAAATTTACCAAAAGAACGAAAAAGCCCTTCTGACTTATCTTTGCGTGCATCTCCAATAATAACGGCTTTCCCACCACCAATATTTAGCCCTGAAATGGCATTTTTGAAGGTCATACCACGAGAAAGACGCAAAACATCACGCAAGGCATCAGCTTCATTGGCATACGCCCACATACGAGTACCGCCTGCTGCAGGTCCTAAAACAGTATTATGAATAGCAATAATGGCTTTTAAGCCTGTTTCTGGGTCATTGCAAAAGACGACTTGCTCGTGATTATATTCAGAAATCTGTCCGAAAACAGTGTTAGTTATTTCCATTAGAATTATTTTAGAGGATTTTTTAAGAGATTTTAGTAAAGCAGAATAAAAATTTATTCGTTGATTTTAAATTTCTACAAAAATAATAGAAAAATTAGCTAAAAAACATTTTTGATGAAAATAATTCTAAAAAACTACAATTTGCCAATAAGAATATTTTTGTTTTAAACAGCAAAAAAGCTTTTCCAAACGTTTAGAAAGGCTTTTTGGATAAATATGTTTCTATTACATTCAGTCCTGCTTTTTATCTGAAAAAAGCCTTTTTGCTCGTTACTTATTTAGAGTATGTTTAGAAACTATTTCTTTTTAAAAGTGATTTAAAATCATACTTATAAAAGCTAATTTTATCATCACAACGGCATTTTCTGTTTTTTTC
>JAYVHJ010000451.1:0-7626 GCA_043771315.1 Raineyaceae bacterium | reverse complement strand
AGGACGTGCCACGAGCTACGGTGCTATTGCTAAATATCTCGGTACTGCACTGAGCGCAAGAATGGTTGGCTGGGCAATGAATGCCGCACATACACTTACAGACGTTCCAGCACATAGAGTTGTCAATAGGAATGGTATTTTGACTGGTAAAGCATTTTTTAGCTCTGATACTAAGATGCAAGAATTACTAGAAGAAGAAAATATTATAGTTGTCAATGATAAGATACAAGATTTTAAAACTGTTTTCTGGAATCCTGCTGATGAATTACTATAATTTTTATCTTTTATACTGATGTTACACAAGAAATAATTTTGTGAAATGTATTTTTTTGTGGATACGCACAGCAGTGCATATCCACGTAGAACAACATAAGGGTAATCAAAACCATAATTATTGAATTGGAACAAATACATTGCTCTACGTGGATACGCACTGCGGTGACGTATCTACAAATACATATAAAGAAGTCTTACAAAATTTGTAAGACTTCTTTGCTTTATTTCCTATTTTTTGGTTATGGAGTTATAATTTTACTAAAATTTATCCGTAACAGCAACAGTTTCTTTAAAAATTTGTGTATTTCCGTTAGTATTGAATACTTCAAAGAGTATTAAATAATACCCAGTTCTAAGTTTTTCTTTCTTATCACTCAAACCGTCCCATACAAAAGCTCCATTATCTCCCAAAGATTGATTATTGACAAGCTCTCTTACCAAACGCCCCACATTATCATAAAGTTTTATAGTTCCTACATTGCCATTTCCCACTAAATTAAAAGAAATTGTGGTAAAATCACTTAAACCATCTCCATTTGGAGTGAAAGCTCGTGGCTCTACGCTAATATTTCCACTAGGAACATTACCATTTAATCTCTTTTGAGAGTTCTCTTCTCCTGGCGTGGCAAAACCGACAGTATTTGCAGCGGAAAACCAAGTATTTTTTTCATTCGTGGGAGCATCATAAGCAACTCTTTCCAAAGAAACGCCTTCTTTATTATCCAAAATATCAAAATGGTATTTATCAGTATAAAAAAATCTTTCTATTTCTACTCCCAAAGGATTAAATAAAAGTACCGTTCCTTCATCATCATTATAACTTGGCATAGTTTTTATTTGAAGAAATGGCTTTAATACTGAACGTGGATAATTATTTTGAACATTTAGTACATTATCAGTAATAGCAAGATACGCATTAGGCGCAATTACATAATCTTCTGTAGTAATTGTTTGCTTTGGGTCTACTGCATTGTTATAAAAACGACTTAATTGATAATTTTTTAAGTTAATGAACTTGTCAGAGTTATTATAAAGCTCCACAAAGTCATTACCGCCTGTTCTTGGGTTAAAAAGTAGCTCACTTAATAAAACATTTCCCGCTTCTGCAAGTTCTGGCACACCAAAATTAGCCGTATTTTGAAGAGAATTGATTAGATTTCCTGCACAATCTCTCGCACCAGCCGTAACATTTGCACCTTGTACAGTCAATTTATAAGAAGTTTTGACTAATAAAGGATTATTTAAAGTAATTTTAACTCTCTTAAAATCAGGAGTTTGAGGAACGGCAAGCACTACACTAAAACCATCAATAGAATAATTACGAACATCAGCCAAATAAGTACTATCCATTCTCTCGGAGAATATAACATTGATATTTGTGCTTGAAATGGCATCTGCACGCACCAAAACAGGCAGTAAAACATCAGGATTAGCAGCTTTTACAGAATTAACTTTGGCTGGTGTGCCTCCCACAGGACTTACAGAGGCTTTCCAGTTATCAATTTCAGCGCAAGGGTTGTCTAAATCTATTAGTTCAAGTGTCCAACCGCCATCTTTTTTAGCATTATCTTTATACCAATCAGAAGAATAACTAACCGTATTGACTGTTTTACCTAGATTATTTTGAAAAATAAGAGTTTTTCCATCATTTGAGAGAGAAGGAAAGTTCGTAAGACCTATAGTTTTGCCATAAGAAGTAAAAAGAGGTGCATTTGTGGTAGAACATATCACCGCATATTCATTAGGAAGAAGATTTACGCCCAAAATTCTAGCCACAGAAGTACCATCAGTAAGTAAACAATTATCCAAACTAATCAATTTATTAGTACGGTTGTATATTTCTATAAACTCTTGTGGTGGCAAGCCTTGCGTAGGGTCTGGGTCAGGAAAAATCTCCGTAATAATTACTTGATTAGCTTGCGGAGTGCTTCCAAGCCCAAAACTTTGGGTATTCAAAGTCAGCAAATTATTAGAACAATCACGAATATTAGCTTGTGTAAGCACATAAATAGTCCCTAGCAGAAGAGGAGAACTAAGATTTAGTTCTATTTTTGTATTAGAAACTACATTTAAACTAGAAAAAATCAGCCCATTTGTAGCACTGAAATTAGCAACAACCAACGTAAGAATATCCATAGGCTCATTGTAAGTAATTGTAATAAGATTTGGATTATTTACGGTAAGCGTTTGAAGTATTGGGGCAGACGTGTCAGGCAAATTACTGAAAACAGAGTTTTGATTAGCAGGTGTGCCTCCTTGCGTGCTAATAGTGGCTTTCCAATTGTTTTCTGCACTACAAGGCGCATTAGGATTGATAATTTCTAAGGAATAACCGCCATCTTTTTTGCTCACATCTTTGTACCAAGTATCAGAATAGGTTACAATATTTATATCATTAGCATTATCAACATCTCTCAAAGTAATAGTTTCACCTGAATTGGTGAGTGCATCAAAAGAAGTGACACCAATAATACTACTAGCTTGCGCCACAAAAGGCACAAATAATGCTACAGAAGGAGAAGGAACAAGCAAAACATAACTATTTGGAGCTAAAATATAGCTCGTTGTGGTCAAAACTTTAGCATTGAGAGTATAATTTTTGAGGTCAATATTCTTTATGCTACGGTTGAAAATCTCTACATATTCCACGTTAGGTAAAAGCACAACAGGGTCAGGGTCAGCCATTATCTCGCTAATAATTATATCTCCTTGTGCAGCAATAGAGATAAGCACGAAAGTAAAATTACTGGTAGAATTGGCTAAAATAGCATTCCCATTGACATCTTGGACGTTATTTATAGTAATAATGTTGGCTTGTCCGCTTACAAAAGTGCCTGCAAAAGTCAAATGAACTAATGAAAGATTAGTGGCATCACGTAAGGCAGTTGTGGGCGTTCCTATGGCATTATTTACGCTATAATTGGCAGTATTTTCAGCAAAACTTTGAGCAACTGTTTCACTAAAAAGTACATCTAATTGATTATTGGCAGTTGTTTGCGTAGAAATAATAGTGGGAGGAGTGGTATCAAGAATAATATTACCAACAATTATATCATCAAAGAAATGTTTTTGAAAAAAAGTAGCTGTAGATTGCGTAATCACCATTCCAAAGAAAGCGGAAGTGCTAAAAGTATTGTCTGTAACAGTGCCTTCAGTAACATAACTTGTACCAATTCCTGTAATATCTCTGTCTAATTTCCACAAATTAGCGACATTTCTTGTTACTTTTATTTTAAGAATGTTATTTGATACGTTTGTAATGCCATCAAGACCGTTGATGAGAATAGTATTTACTCCTGCGACTTTTTTATAGAGAGAAATTTCATCTGGTGTGCCTCCAATTCTCACAAAATAACCGTTTAGAGTAGCAAATCTTAAATTAGCGTTGTCTGCTGTAAGAAAAATATCTACAAAATTAGTACCAGAAGTATTATATTGAAGATTAACGCTTAGTTCCCATTGTGCGTTGGTGGCTTGCGTAGAAGGAGTAGAAAGGTAAAAAACATCACTTGCAACTGTTGAATTGGAATTTAGTTTATTTGTAACAACTGCAAACTTAGCATTATCTCCAGACCAAGTGGGATTAGTGATAAAATCCCCATCATTAAAGTCGTCTGTTACTTGTGCGCTAAGATTTTGTGCAAAAAGGCAAATAAAAAGCAGATAAAAATATTTCATTTTTGGTATGTTTTGGTTGAGATTTGTTACTGTTTCAAAATTAAGAAAAAAAGTAGTATGTTTGTCAAAAAGAACATATTTTTTTGTTAAGAGTTGATGTTACGTAGATTTTTACTGTCGCTTGCCTCTTGGCAAGTGACAGTTACTTTTTTAGGATAATAATTATTTTATTTACTTTCTTACGGTTTTTAAATTCTCTTTATTTCACTTTAAAAAAAGTGTATCTTTGTGGTATGAAAAACAAGATAAAATTCCCTTATGGTGTCAGCAATGCTGAAGTTGTTACGACTGAAGGCTACACTTTTATAGACAAAACGCATTTTGTTGAATTATTGGAAGATAATAACCGTTTTGTGTCTTTTTTGCGTCCACGCAGAATTGGCAAGAGTTTTTTTGTTTCTATTTTGGAATATTACTATGACCTTAGGCAAAAACATAAATTTGAAAAAATCTTCTCTAAAACCTATATAGGGCAAAATCCTACGCCTTTGGCGAGTAGTTTTCGTGTTTTGAAATTTAATTTTAGCGGAATTACTACCACCACCAATGAAAGTAGTGAAAGGGAATTTTTCCAAACTGTTCAGGTAACTGTAAGTGCTTTTATCAATATTTATGGTATTTTTACGGAAGAAGAAAAAATAGCCATTTTTTCTTCCAAATCAGCAGCGGCTTTAATGAAAAGTTTTTTTGAAAAATACCAACAAGAAACTATTTCTATTTACTTACTAATTGATGAGTATGACCATTTTACAAACGAAATTCTGATAAGAAACCTTACAGAATTTAAAAATTCTGTTTCAAAAGACGGTTATGTACGCAAGTTTTATGAAACTATCAAAATTGCCACAGAAGATGGAACTGTTGGGCGTTTTTTCATTACGGGTGTGTCGCCAATAACGCTGGATAGCCTTACAAGTGGCTTTAATATTGTCAAGCATCTCACCCATAATGCAGCCTTTAACGACCTTGCAGGCTTTACAGAGCAAAACGTAAAAACACTTTTGGAACTTGTTTTGGAGGATAAAACACGCCTTGAAAGCATTATGAAAGACTTAAAATTTTGGTACAATGGCTATAAATTCAATCTGAAAGCAAAAAACACCATTTATAATGCTAATATGGTATTGTTTTTTTTAGATGATTTTAAAAACGAACAAGAATACCCTGCTCTGATGCTTGACCCCAACATTATGCCTGATTATGGCAAGCTAAGACAAATGTTTGAAATGGCAAATGTTAATTCAAATTTAGAGGTTTTAGAGGAGATTTTAGAAACAGACGAAATTTTATCAGAGCAAATCTATCAATTTGACCTTAGCCGTTCTTTTGGCAAAATAGAATTTGTCAATTTTTTGTATTATTTAGGAAATCTGACTATCAAACGTGAGGGAGATTTTAATCTTGGAGTTATCTACAAAATCCCTAATTATGTTATTGCGGAGCTTTACTGGCAGTATTATGGCTATGTTTTGAAGCAAAAAAACGAATTTCAATATCCAGAAAGTGAACTTCCAAAAGTAATGCGTTCTTTGGCGGCAGGCAACATTGAACCATATCTAAAACTCGTTGAAAGTAATTTAAAAGCACTTTCCAATAGAGATTTTCAGCGTTTTGATGAGAAATATGTCAAAATGATTATGATGCTTTACGCCATTGAAAGTAGGGTTTTTTATGTCCCAACAGAAAGAGAAACCAGTAGTGGCGGCTATATTGACTTAGAGATTTATATCCGTTCAAATAATACACACAAACACGCACAGTATATTTTTGAGATAAAATACCTCAAAAAAGAAGAAAAAAACAACAATTTTGAAAGAGTGAAAGCAGAAGCCATTGCCCAACTGCAACATTATAGAAATACGGATATTTTCTTGCAAGAAAAAGAAGATTTACACGCAATAGTAGTGATTTTTGTGAAAGATGAACTGTATTGGGAGGAAATTTAAGAAAATAAGTAACAGATGTTATGCAGTTTAATTTCTGATAAGGTCTGTACCGTAGTGGAACGCAGGTCTGACTATTCAAAATTTAAACTGTCTAACTCAAAAATCTTACGGACTAATCCGTTATATAAAACTTACACAAATGTATACATTTGCTGTTTATTTCCTGCTTCGTAGTGCCTCCTAGGGTCGTAACCGTTGGTTGGTTTGGCACTCCACAGGCATTTAAGCCGTGTAACTCACGGACTTATTTCTTAGATTTAAACTTGCGTTCAAATCTCTATCACAACTAAAGCTGCAACTTTCACAATTAAAAGTGCGCTCGGATAGTTTTAATGTCATTTTTTTGATGCCACAACTAGAACAAGTTTTAGAACTAGGATAAAACCTATCTGCAACAGTCAAAAGTGAGCCATACCATTCACATTTGTACGTTAGTTGTCGTCTAAACTCATAAAATCCACCGTCTAAAATGGCTGATGCTAATTTGTGGTTTTTGCTCATTCCGCTTACGTTCAAATCCTCTATTACGACCTCGCTGTGGTTTTTAGCTAAGTAGGTAGTGAGTTTGTGAAGGCTATCTTTGCGAATGCAAGCTATTTTATAGTGGATTTTAGCCACTTTTTGTTGTTGTTTTTTATAGTTTTTTGATTGTGGAACGCCTTTTTTGAATTTTTTAGATAATTTTCTTTGTGCTATTTTTAGCTTTCTTTTTGCTTTTTTGTAAGGACGTTTATTTTCAAAAATAGTGCCTTCTGATAAGGTAGCAAGTGTTTTTATACCTAAATCTACCCCAACTGGATTATTTTTAATTTGTTTTGGGCAAATAACATAAGGCACTTTAAAAGCTACAAACCATTGTCCTGCTGTTTTGGAAATAGTAACAGTCTTAATATCTTCTAAATCAACTGTTTCACTTATTTTTACCCAACCAAAAACAGGTAATTTTATTTTGTTTTTTTCAGTTCTGATATTACCTTCTAGATAAAAACTATCTCTAATACCTTTCTTTTTGAACACTGGAAGACCTTTTTTCTCTTTAAATGCTTTTGTAAGCACTATCCAGATTACGTAATGCCTCTTGTGGTGCGCATTTGCTCACATCATAATACCATTTATAAACTGATTTAACTTCTTTGACTAATTTTTTATGTAAATCAATGCTGGAAGGGCGTTTTTCATTATTTTGGTACGCTTCTTTACAAACATTTAGTCCCCAATTATACGCATGACGAGCCACGCCTGCATGTTTACTTGCAAGTGTACCTTGTTTTTTATTAAGTTCTAAGCGTATTTTAATGCTTTTCATTAGTCAAAAAATTATACTCCAAAAATACAAAAAGCATTATTCTAATACAAATAAAATAAAAAATATTCGTAAAATATATACAAAATACGCTAAAATTAATTAAAATGTTTAGATTTATATAGATATGTAGAAGAATTTTGTAGCTAATTGTAACCCTTAGTTTTGCGTTTCTAAAAATATTCATTATTTTGCGAAAAACTATAAAAACCTTATCATTTTGCTTCAACTCTCTGATTTCATCAACAATACGCAGTTTAATAAGCAACTGCTTGCAGAAGAACTGCCCAAAATGTTCAAAAATGAACTTTCTAAGCCTGTTTTTGAGGTTATTAAGTTGCTTTATAACAAAGAAAAATTTGAACGCCTCAACGAAGCACAAATAGAAGAAGAATTTATAAAACCTACTTTGCAGGCTTTGGG
>JAYVHJ010000450.1:0-11913 GCA_043771315.1 Raineyaceae bacterium | reverse complement strand
GATGATAACTACCTAACGGGCAATTCTTATAGCTCTTGGGGAACGAAAAAAGAGCCTCGTGGCTATGGTGTGCAGGTTGGTTCGTATGGTGATGTTGGTAATGCAAGGGATTTGTGTAAAGCACTTGCCAAAGAAAAATTTGAAGATACGTATATACAAGTAGGTTGGAGTGATGGAAAAAAAGTATTCAGGGTGCTTGTAGGAGAATATTTTGATAAAGCTGAAGCAGATGCTTTTGCAGAAAAATTAAAAAAAGCAAGCCACGAAGGCTACGTAAAAAAACATTTTGATTAGTTTTTAATGCTAAGAATATCAATATTTTAATAACTAAAAAAAATGAATTTTAAAAATGCTAATGCTTCTGCAATTGGAAGTTCTCATCACAAACTTTACTACAATAATCAAGATAGCTGTAATTTCTATGAAGATAAATTTTGTATTATTGGAGTAGTTGCTGATGGCTGTGGTTCTGGCTCAAATAGTGAAGTAGGTGCAAGATTAGGAGTTGATTTTGTGGTAAATTTTTGCAAAAAACACTTCCAAACCAACCCTTTTAATGTAAAATTATTGGAAAATGCTTTGATTGAGTATTTGAGAAATATAGTTAAAAATCAACAAACAATAGAAGAGGAAGATTTTATAGCAAATTATTTATATTTTACTTTATTTGGATTTATCATTCAACCACATCAAACTTTTATTTTTCATTCAGGTGACGGTTTATACCTACTCAATGATAAGGAAGTTGTGATTGAACAAAATAATAGACCTCGTTATATTGCTAAAAACTTGGTAAGTGGTCAAACTTCTATAGAAACTGAATGTATAGAAACCAACAATTTACAAAGATTATTAGTAGCAACAGATGGTTTAATACACTTAAATGATAAATTTTTGACTGGTGAAATTGTAGAAGGTATGAAAAAAACTACTGATTTTTTTGATAATGAAGACTACTTTGATAATATAGTTTCTTTACCAAAATTTCTCACTAATTTATCTGTGAAAAGTAATATTTTAAAAGATGATACTACACTAATTATGGTAAAAAGATAATAAAATATACTTTTAGATATTTGTTGGGTTAAACAAAGAAGACTTCACCATAAGTGAAGTCTTCTTTTAATTTTGCAAAAATCTAGCACTTTTTTTGTGTTGTAAATGTAAGATAATTCTTACTTTTTTCTACCTTGCCACACCGAAATTCAAACATAAATTAAACAACTACTATTTTTATGAAAAACCATGCATTTTATAACATTTATAGCTTTCATTTTTCTGTTTTTTTTGTGTTTTTAGTAACTTTTTCTTCTGAAATTTTTGCGCAAAAAAACACTAAAAACACCAAAATTATCAATAAAAAACAAGTTTTTGAGGAAGCTGATGCAGAACTTTACGTCCAAAATTTTAAAGAAGCAATAAAACTTTTTGACAAATACATAAAAGCAGACACCACAAATGAAGACGCATATTTTAAGCGTGGAAATGCACATTTTAACCTCAATAATTTGGAAAAAGCAGATACTGATTTTTCTAAAACTTTGCAAATAGATACGGCTAATTTTGAGGCATATTTGTATAAGGGAGTGATACGTTTTAGGGCTGAAAAGTATGATAGTGCTAATTTTTACTTTGAAAAATCATTAAAATTTAATTTTAATCAGCCTATTTTGTTCAATTACTTGGCGGAAAGTCATCATTTATTAGGGAATTTGGACGTGGCTATTAAGTATTATGATGATATTATTGTACGTTTTCCACTAGAAACGGCACTTTATTTGGGTAGGGCAAACTGTTATTTTGATAAAGCAGACTACCGTAATGCCATTACGGATTTTGATAAAGTACTTTCTGATGCGCCTTTCGCTACACCTCGTAATGTAGAAGTTTTAAGAAAGAGAGCACAAGCAAAGTTTTTATTAGCTGATTTTCAAGGGGTTATCAATGATTTAGAAGAAATTGAAAGTAAAGTTTTGAGCCAAAATTTTATAGAAAATAATACTAAAAATGAAGATGAAAAAGCTATTTTAGCAGAAGAATATAGCCTAAAAGCATTTTGTTATAATGAGCTAAAACAACCTCAAAATGCTATTTTAAGCATTTCTAAGGCTATTGATTTGGATAATACAGAAAGTAAATTTGTGGAAGAACGCCTAAATTATTTTCTTATCTCAAAAAAATATCCAGAAGCACTCAAAGACATCAATAAAATCATTGATTTAGACAAAGAAAATACACCAAATAATGATTTAAACGCTCAAAATGAGGTTTTATTAAGTCAAAAAGCTAATATTTTGGTTTTAATGAAAAACTACAAAGTAGCAGAAGACATTTACACAACTTTAATAAATATTTCTCCTAAAAATGCTAATTATCATTATCAGCGTGGTTTGATGCGCTTTTATCTCAAAAAGAAAAAGAAAGAAATAAAAACAGACATACAAAATGCTAAAAAATTAGGGTTTGATAAGGCAAAAATGCACCCAAAACTTGTTGAGGTGTGAAGTGTAAGGTGTGAGGTAAATACATTGTTTACGACAAAAAATACTTCACACCTCACACTTCACACCTCAATAAAATCTTCCTTTCCATTCTGTTTTTCTTGGAATAATCCAATAAAAAACTAATAAAATTGACGTAAAAGCAACATAAAATTCATAGAAAATTAGATATTTTGCGGAAATTGTATTACCTGCTTTTTTGAGGACTGTATAAATAAAAATTGCTTGAATAATTATTTTGCTTATTAAGATAAAAACCGCTTCTTGTGGCTCAAAAAGCATAAAAACTGCTATCACAGGAAAAAACAAACCTTGCAAAGACAACAACAAAAACATATAAATAGGCACTTGCAATACACCAAAAAGCCAGCGTTTGCGTTGTTCCAAAAGTTTTTTAAACGACAAAATAGGCATAGAAAATGCCGTTATTTGTTTAGAAATCAGATTTTTGAAACCAAATCCTTTATCAATAATTGCCCTAAAAAGTGCAAAATCTTCTACCAAACTAAAACCAACTTTTTCATAACCACCACAAGCCTCATAAGCCTCACGACTAACCGCCATATTGTTGCCCATTGCCGTTACAGGCAGATTAAACGTCCCAAAAGCTCGTACCATTCCAAGTGCCAACGACCAATCTAGGCTTTGCAAATTATGAAAAATATTTTCTCCTTCTATCAAAGTAAAACCTGTAATAATGCCTATTTTTTTGCTTTCAGAGTTATTTTGTAAGTTGTTTAGCAAGATGCTAAGCATTCCGTTTATCCACGTAGGTGGAACTGCAATATCTGCATCAGTAAAGAAAAAATACTCACCAGTTGCGTGATGTGCAAGTTGTGCCAAAACATTTGTTTTTCCTTTTAAATCCAAAGTATTTTGGGTAATATTGATAAGTTTAAAATGATTATTTTCTTTAATAAAATCTTCAATAATTTGTTGTGTATTATCATCAGAGGCATCATTTCCAATTAAAATCTGTAAATTGTCTTTTGGATAATCAAGGTTTTGGAGAGATTTTAGGCAACGTAGAATATTTTTCTCTTCGTTGCGTGCCGCCACAAGAATACTAATTTTTGGGCTAATTTTTGGGAAATAATTTGCCGTTGTTTGTGCCATCACAAACGACTTTTTTAAAACAGTATTATCTTGAATAAATACAATTTTCAATAAGAAAATAATATTCACCAAAAAGAAAAGACCAAAAAATATTTCTAAAAAAATCATTTTGAGTTGTGAATTGTGAGTTATGAATTATAAGTTATTTTGATAAATAAAAAGTTCAGTTTGAAAACTCAAACTGAACTTTTAAAAACTAGCCAAAACTCGTAATTCGTAATTCGTAATTGATAATTCGTAATTGACTAAATTACGTCTTTGTGGATAAAATCAAAAATTCTCTGACCCAATTTCACATTACCAACTTCTACATTATTAGCCTTAGAACGGGCAATTTTGATATTTTCAATGAGTTTTTCAAGACGTTTTATCATATCCGTTTTTTGAGAAATAGCAAGTTTTCCAGACGAATAAGTAGTTACATATTTTCCTACCTGAAAATCTAGACTCAAAAGTTCTGTTTGCGCTGGGTGTTTGTCTGTTGCTTCATATTTAACAATCACTTTTGGGCGTTTGATACTTCTAAATTTGACTTCCTCCTCTGTTTTGTAGGTATTCGTTTGCTTATCAAAATTCCATTTTTTGGTAGATTCTAGTGTTGGAATGGCTTGATACAAATCCAAAATCTTACTTACCTGCGACTCCAAAGCAAGCAAAGAAGTGGCTGAAAATGTCCCAAAGTTAGTTTCTCCTACAATTAGTTCTGCTTTTGCAGTACCAGAAGCATTTGTTTCCTCTTTTGAAAGTGTTGCATCAATAGCAGTAACAGCATCTTCCAAAACCTCTTCTAATTGTTGTTTTACGGTCTTCACCATTTCCTTTGTTTCATCAGGAATTTGCTCGTTATCTTCTTCCAAAGACACGTATTTTTTCACCATACCATCAAAATAAGGGTCGTTTTTAGTGAAAGTTTTTTTTGCCTCTCCAATAGAAAGGTTAGATTTATTTTTGCGGTCTTGCTCAACTGCAAGCAATTCATAAAGCTTATTAGCCATAAGATTAGTTGTTTTTAGATTGTTTATTAAGTTACTTTATTTGTTTATTAAGTAGGTGGATAACCTTTCTATCAATGTTTGATGCAATTCACTAGAAATTTCACCCATTAGCCCAACTATCTGATTTTCAGACAAAGTAATAAGAAAACTAAGTCGTATAAGAGATGTAGCTCTTAATTTATTGATATTATTAGGTGTAATTATTTCATCAAAATCCTCAATTTTATGCCTTAATTGTGTAGAAATACCACAAAAAAGAACATCATTATTAGGCATTTTCTTAAGTGCCAAGACAGGTCTTATTTTTGTTTGTCCATCACTTTGTAACATAGATGCTAAGTATATTTTTCCTTCTTGCATTAAATTAGAGGTTTAAAATAAGGATTTACTTCTTTCAAATCTGCTAATGTGTATTCAGGCTCATCATCTCCATAAGCAGTAGAAAAATTTTGCATACCTAATTTATAAAAAAAGTCATTTTCTTCCTTGTCCTCATCAACTTCTATTATTTCTAAATGTAGTCTTTGTGCAAGTGCCAAAATCAACTCCAAATCTTTAGCAATATCTGTTTTAAGTGTGATAGTCATTTGAATATACTTTTATATGATTTGTTAAGTTAATTTTCACAAATATAAACAAAAAAATAATAAAAGGAATTAAACTTTAAAATTACTTTTTTAATTGATAACCCCAGAGCCAATAAGCTCATCTCCGTCATACCAAGCCACAAATTGCCCTGCTGCAATACCTTGCTGAAACTCCTCAAATACCACAAAAAGCCCTTGCTCACGCATATACAAATGCGCTTGCACGAGTGGTTGCCTGTACCTGATGCGTGCTTGATATGTCCTATTTTCGTTAATTTTCATTGTCAAATCTTCTCTAATCCAATGAATTTCGGTATTTTTGACAAAAAGCCCTTTTCTGTTGAGTGCAGGGTGATTTTGCCCTTGTCCTGTGTAAACAATATTGCTCACCACGTCAGTAGCAACCACAAAAAGAGGCAAAGGTTTCCCACCAACTTGCAAACCTTTGCGTTGTCCGTTAGTATAAAAATGCGCTCCTTGATGCTCCCCAACAACTTTTCCATCTTTTTCAGAAAAAACAAAAGTTTTAGTAATTTCTTCTAATTTTTCTATTGAAATATTTTCATTTAATTGCTCAATAAAATCAGTTTTATTGTTATTTTCTTGTTGATTTTCAGAGAGAAGTGTACTTTTTGCATCAATTTCAATAATTTTTCCTGTTTTTGCTTTGAGTTGTTGCTGCAAAAAATCTGGTAAACGTATTTTTCCCACAAAACACAAACCTTGTGAGTCTTTTTTATCTGCGGTGATAAGGTCAGCAAGTTTTGCAATTTCACGTACTTGCGGTTTTAGCATATCTCCAATAGGGAAAAGTGCCATAGAAAGCTGCTCTTGCGTGAGTTGGCACAAAAAATAACTTTGGTCTTTGTTTGGGTCTTTGCCTGCAAGCAACCTAAAAACCTCTTTTCCATCTTTTTGGATAACGTCTTTCCTACAATAATGCCCAGTTGCGACAAAATCAGCTCCTAATTGTTTAGCAGCTTTCAAAAATACATCAAATTTTATTTCTCTATTACACAAAATATCAGGGTTTGGTGTGCGCCCATTTTCGTATTCAGAAAACATATAATCTACAATGCGTTGCTTGTATTCTACACTCAAATCAATGTTTTTAAACGGAATACCCAATTTTTCAGCAACAATAAGTGCATCATTGCTATCTTCCACCCAAGGACATTCATTATTGATGACAACTGTTTCGTCGTGCCAATTTTTCATAAACATTCCTATCACTTCGTAGCCTTGTTGCACAAGCAAATAAGCCGCTACACTAGAATCAACGCCCCCAGAAAGCCCTACAACCACTCTTTTTTTTGTCATAAAAATTTTTCAAATAATTTCTTAGGAATAAAACCGCTTAAATGCTTTATTTGTTCCTTTTATAGGAAATTTAGAGAGAATTTTAGGGATTTTGCAGATAACTACGCAATTCATAGTCAAATTTTTTCTGGTATATTCCTCCTTTATAGCCATAAAATGACATTACTGTGCTATTTGTGTCTTTACTTACAGAATCTCCAACTTTGACATTATGTTCTTTGAATAGTAAATATCCTCCATCTAAGGTGTATTTTAATTTTAATCCTGTTATTTTATCATCAAAACCCACGTGATAAAATCCACGTGTTTTGGGTTCAATAGATATTATTATTCCTTTCAAAGGTCTTGCTATAAGACTTTTTATAGTGCTTGTGTCATTTTTTGGTTTTTCAGAATTTGTTGTTACTTTTGCATGTATGGCTAATATGATAATAATAAATATAACTAGAAAAACTTTAAATTCTGCTGACTCCCTAAATTTACTTCTCATTATTATTTTATTTTAATGTCGCAAATTCATCACTTGTAAAACACAAATAATGGCTTTTTTTAGTTTTCCTATAATTTTTCTGCTAATTCTTTGCCTTTGAGAACACAATCTGCAATAGAAACGCCACCTTTCCAATTAGAACATACAAAAATATTATCATTTTCTAATTCATTGCTTATTTCCAATGCTTCTAGTATATTTTCGTCGTATTGTGGCAATGCTTTTTCCCAACGGAAAATACGTATGGAGGTAGCAGAGCCATTTATTTTATAGATTTGTGCGTTTTCTTTGGTGACTTTTTCTAAAATAATTTCATCAGAAAGTGCAAAATTAGCTTTGCCAGTCGTGCCACCCACAAAAGTAGTGAGCAAAACCTCATCAGCAGGCACACGACCCACAAAAATAGCAGAATTCCAGACACTTCCAAGTGCAAAAAGTCCTTCCACACGAGGATTAAGCACTCCAAAACCATTTAACTTATCTCCTACCTGCGCCCGTTTGTAGGTGGTATGCACCACTGCCATAGACGCATAATTGATATTTTGCAGACTTTTATGAAAATCAGCATACAAATCAGACAAAAAACCACTTGCATACGCAGGCATTGCCAACACTATTTTATTTGCCTCAATTATTTGTGTATTTCCTTGATTATCAATAGAATGAATAATAAATTTTTGATTTTCTTGTTGATTGTTTTTTGAAAGATTACTTACTTTAAAATTATTTTTTTTGTGTAAAATTTTCTCCGAAATAGCGTTTGTAAGCGTTTGAATACCATTTTTAAAAGAAATTGTTTTTTTTCTTGCACTTGCGTTATTGGTTTTACTCATTTTAGTAAAACCTTTAATAATTGAGCCAAATTCTGTTTCCATCTTCACAAGCGCAGGGAACGTAAGTCTTACTAATAATTCATCAGGATTTCCTGCGTAAATGCCTGACACAAATGGAGAAAGCCCATAATCTACAATTTCTTTACAAAAACGGCGTTCAAAAAACGCTGATAAAGTTTCATTTGGTGTAGTTTTTGACTTGATAAGCATCTCATTGAAAATACGAGATTTGGCATATAAACTAAAAAAAGTATTTGTAATTAGGTCTGTAGGAGAGCTAGGCAATACATTTATTTTGTTTTTTTTGTAGATGTACCTATTTTTACTGACGTTATTAGCCTCTATTATTTCATTTTTAAGTCCTAATTCTTCTAAAAAATCAGTCATAAAATTATCTACCAAAAGAGAGTTTGCACCCATTTCAAAAAGATTTTTGTCTTCTTTTATAGATAAAATACTTCCATTAAAAGTGTTTTTTTCTTCTAATAAAATATAAGGTTTGTTTGCTTTTTGTAAGAAATAAGCCAAACTAAGCCCAGAAATGCCGCCACCAATAATTGCAATCATTGTTTTGAAATTGTGAATTAGAAATTAGAAATTATGAATGAATACAATAAACTGACCAATAATATAACACACAAAAGTAGCGTTCTTTGTTGGAAAAACAATATTTTTCAGTTTGATTATCAAATATTTTTATTAAATGTTTGCTTTAATAATTCAAAAATACTATATTCACATTTTTAAAACTTCTTACTTGATAAAAATTTTAATAAATATTTTTACTCGTCTTACTGAATTACTTACTAAACTTTGTCCCAATGAAAAAACTAATACAATGCACTAAGCCATTTTTGCTTATGATGCTTTTTACCCTCACACTACTTATGCCAATGCTCACGCAAGCGCAAGTATCCACCAATTACAATTTTGCTAGCTCTGCTGGTACATATACGCCTATTACAGGCGGAACAATATTAGGAACCGTTACACAAGATGATGACGAATTTGATGGGCTTGTATTACCCTTTCCGTTTTCTTTTTCTGGGGCAACAATGAGCCATTTTGCGGTAACTTCTAATGGTTTTATAACACTTGCGCCTTCTGCTGCAACAGGCGTACAACAATCTTATGGAGTTATTGGTGATGGTTTTGCTACTAATACGAATGTTATTGCTGCTTTTAGTGATGATTTGCAAGGTGGTGTAACTACTGGCGAACTTTCTTACATCACGTTAGGCACAACTCCTAACAGAACATTAGTAGTGCAATGGAAAAATTATAGACTTTTTGCTGGATCAGGAACGCCTTATAACTTTCAGATAAGACTAAGTGAAACATCTAATGTAATAAATATTGTTTATGGTACTTTTGTGGGTACAGCTACTGATGTACAAGTAGGTTTGAGAGGTTCTTCTGCTACTGATTATAATAACCGTGCTACTGCTACTAATTGGTCTGCTACTACTGCAGGCACTACTAATACAGCGGTTTGTAGTGTTACTGCAACAGTTTTCCCTGCTTCTGGGCAAACTTTCACTTGGACACCAGCCTCTTGTATTGGTGTAGGGGGGCTCAATGCTAGTGCCATCACAACCACAACTGCAACACTTAATTGGAGTGCAAACCCTAGCGCAGCAGGTGGTTATAATGTGCAATACCGTGTTGTAGGTGCGCCTACTTTTACGGCTTTTGCAGGAAATCCCGTTACCGTGGGTACTTCTGTTAATATTGCAGGGCTTTTGCCATCTTCTACTTATGAGTTTCAAGTACAAACTGTATGTGCAGGCGTAGGTAATACAAGTTCTTTTTCAGCAAGTAGCAATTTTAATACTTTGTGTGTTCCTATTAGTTCTTTTCCTTATGAAGAAGGTTTTGAAGGAATATCTGTTAATAATGAATTACCTAATTGTATGGCTAAAAGTAGCGCAACCATCTGTCTAACTTATACATCAGCACCAGGCTCATTTAATAGAATACCTCGTACTGGCAACAAATTTGGTGCTTTTAGATATGGTACAGCTACCACAGGAGATTATTTTTACTCTGCTGCATTACAACTAACTACAGGGAAAACTTATAAATTCTCTGTTTGGTACACTACTGATGGTAGTGCAAGTTGGGGAACTTTAGATGCATATGTAGGTAGCACACAAACACCTACTGGGCTTGTCCCTATTGCTGGTGCTAGCGTGGTTGCTCCCTCAAGTTTAGCTTATAGTGAACTTACAGGAACATTTACTGTACCTTCTACAGGTGTTTATTATGTTGCTTTGAGATGTGCTACTCCTAGTTTTGCACCTGATTATTTGTCTTTTGATGATTTTTCTGTTGATAATCCTTGTACGGGGGTTACTTTTTCACCTGCAACATTGCCTAGTGGTGATTTGACAACAGCATATAATCAAACAATAACGGCAACAGGAGGAATAGCACCTTATACTTATAGCATTTCTTCTGGTACTATTCCTAATGGACTTACGTTTAATCCTGCCACAGGTGTTATTTCTGGTACTCCAACAACAACTAATATCAACCCTCCAAATTTTACTATAAAAGTAATTGATGCAACTGGTTGTAATACAAGCAAAACATATAGTATTGTTGTTACTGGTGTTCCTTGTACAGCAATCACAATTACACCAACAACTGTTCCTGCCGCAACTCTAACTGTGTTGTACCCTGCAACTGCAGTGCAATTTGTAGCTAGTGGTGTAACTGGTGCTACTTATAACTATTCTATTGTGTCTGGTGCGTTACCTTCTGGTATGGCTTTAAATCCTACTACTGGTCGTCTTACTGGAACACCAACAAGCGTACCAGTTTCTCCACTTATTACTGTGAGAGCACGTATTACGACAGGACCATCTGCAGGTTGTTTTGGAACAGTTGATATAACTTTAGTTGTAAATTGCCCCCCAATGACAATTACACCTACGACTATTAGTGATGCAGTAATCAATGCGTCTTACACGCAAAATATTTCTGCTACCTATAATGGTGCAACTGGTGGATTTACCTACACTATCACAGCTGGTACATTGCCTGCTGGTTTTACACTTAGTAGTGCTGGTGTGCTTTCTGGCACAGGATTAGCACTTTCTACACCTGCATCAGTAACCATAAAGGCAACACGTGGAAATGGTTGTAGCATCTCACAAACTTATACTTTTGGTGTTGTACCTATCATTGCCGCACCTGTTCAACTTAACCCTATGCAAATAAGTTCTAGCTCGTTTAGGGCAAGATGGGAGCCAGTAGCAAGAGCCGTAAAGTACCGTATTTATGTGGCTACAAGCAATGGTTTTGATGGTGGTTCTTTCGCTATTGGTTATGTAGGCTTGGCAGTTGTACAAGATACTTCTATTTTGGTACAAAATCTTAAGCCAGATACGAAATACTTTATACAAATCACAGCTATTAGCTCTGCTGATGAGGTTTCTCCTTATTCTAATATTAAAGATGCCACTACTTTGAGTGCCGTTACGAGTATTGACAATGCTCTTTCTAGTCAAGTAAAGGTTTCTCCAAATCCAAGTAAGGATAAGTTTTTGGTTGATTTTGGAACATTAAATTTAGGTAAAACTACGGCTCGTGTGTATGATGCACAAGGAAAACAAGTTTTCTCTTCTGAAATAGGTATAAATACTAATCAAACCACTATTCCACTAGGAAATATGGCAAATGGCATTTATTTGCTAGAAATCACTTCCAATAAAGGTAGGATTTTGAAAAGATTAGTGAAAGAATAATTTTGAAAGCGTGAGGTGTGTTACGACACTCAAACTTCTCAACGAAAAAATACCCTCTACTTTTTGTGGAGGGTATTTTTATGATTTTTTATTTTCCTAGAATTTATTTTGCCAACTAAGTCTTTTATCTGCTCCAATCACAATTTTTGAGATAATAGCATCTAATTTCACGTTTACGTCCCAATAATCTGTATTTGTGATGGTTGCAATTTCTTTTGTAAGACGTTCTTCTAACTCATCAATTCTTTTTCCTTTCCATATTTTATCTGCTAATATTACTATTAAATCTTCAATTTTAAGATTTAATAGTGTCCAATTA
>JAYVHJ010000449.1:0-15178 GCA_043771315.1 Raineyaceae bacterium | reverse complement strand
CAACTAATCCAATGGAACTAAACAGTAAAAAACTAGAAACAACATCAAGCATCATCAAATATGCTATTGCTATCATTTTGGCGTGGTTTCTGATAATGTTGGCAAACAGAATTATTGATGACCTTGATACTTCTACCAGAAGACCAGAACAAAAAGATTTTGAAAATGCTGCCGTAATGGCAAATCTCAATAAAGATACAGAAAAGCTCAATATTGAGATGGCAAACGTGGTTGCAAAGAAAAGTTCTGTTGAAAATACTATCTCAACAGCACAACAAAATTACAATGATGAAAAAAAATCATTTGATAATTGGGTGGAAACACGCAAAACTTTAGGCTCACCCGACAAAGACCAAGAAGTTACTTCAAGAGTCAAAAAATTAGATGAACTTTCTAAAATTGAGCAAGATTGGCGTACTCAACTTAACGCCAGACAAGCTGAAATAGACATAATTAACAAAAAACTCTTTGCTGTTCAGCAACTAATCACTAAAGAACAACAAACCGCAGAAGATAAATATTATGTAGAACTAAAAAGTTACGAACTCAAAGTTTTTCTAATTAGATTGCTTTTTGTTGCTCCTATACTTGCGTTAGGTATATTTTTCTTTGTACGTTATAGAAGACATAAGTTTGCACCATTGTTTTTAGGCTTTTCTTTGTTTTCAGTTTATGCATTTTTTATTGGATTAGTGCCTTATTTGCCACACTATGGCGGTTATGTACGTGCTGTGGTAGGCGTTATTCTTTCTGCTGGACTTGGTTATTATGCTATCAAAAAAATTCAGCAATTTTTGGAAGAAAAACGTGCAGAACTCAAAATTTCTACCCAAGAACGAGCTAAAAACGTACAAATTGAAGTGGCAGAAAAAGCCTTAGAAAATCACTTTTGTCCTTCTTGTGGCAAAGATTTTCTTATCAAAAACTGGGCTGTTCCCACCAAAAAGAAAGAAAATGAGGTTTATCAGCTTGTAACTGATTTTTGCAGGTATTGTGGTTTGGGACTATTTAGCAACTGCCCAAAATGTGGCAACAAAAACTTTTCTCATTTGCCTTTCTGCGCTTGTTGCGGAGAGAAAGCAGCTGAAAAATAAAAGATGGCACGGTCTTTGATCAATGCTTGGATTGTTAATAAATTACATTCTAAACAAAAAATCAAATGAAAAAAACATTTTTTACTCTCGTAATGGCTCTTGGCTTGTCAGTTGGTACAGCATCAGCACAAAAACTTTTTGTACGTGCAGGTTTGGGCTATGCCTTACCTTCTGGCTCACAAACAATAGGTTTCAACTCAAAAGACCCAAATACTGAATTTGCCACAAATGGTTCTTTTGGAACAGGCTTTAATGGAGAACTGGGCATTGGTTATATGTTCAACAAAAATATTGGTCTAGGCTTAGATATTTCCTATTTGGTAGGAAAAAAGAATGTGAGCAAAGATGACAGAGGTAACGACAGAAGTAAGCAAGAAATTAGCGGTAATGCGCTTGCATTTACGCCTAATATTGTCCTATCTACCGCTATGGAAGGCAAAATTGTTCCCTATGCAAAAGCTGGACTTGTGATAGCATCTGCATCTGTTACGGATGTGAGGACTGGTACAGCAGGAAATATCTATGTACAAGAAAGTAAGACAACAGGTGGCATAGCATTAGGTTTTAAAGGTGCTATGGGTGTAAACTATGCCGTAAATCAAAAAATTTCTATTTATGGAGAACTTGCCTACACTGGTATGTCTTACCGTCCTGCAAAAACAGTTGTTACAAAAGCTACTGAAGATGGAATAGATGTTTTGCCATTTTATTCAGCGAGAGATAAAGAAACAACCTACTCATCAGAGGTAGATAATACAGCAGCATCACCTTCTAGTGTGCCTAGAAAAGAAGTTACTCCTATATTGCCATTTGGCAGCATAGGACTTAATTTTGGCGTGATGATTAACTTATAATCAGATGTTCAGCCACCTATTCAATTTTTAGGAAAGAGAAAACAGCAACTTTAATTGGTTGCTGTTTTTTATTTTCTGATACGTTGTGTAAAAATATTGTATTTTTGCAATTAAATCATACAAACATTATTATTCTAAAAATGGATAAAAATAAAAATAAATTTTCTCTTTTGTATTTGAGTATAACCACCAAAACATTGTTTTTGAGTGCTTTGGTGATGTTTTTGTTGCAAAATTGTGCTAATCCTGGCGGACTGACTGGTGGTAAAAAAGATAGTTTGCCACCACGTCTTTTGTCGTCTGTGCCAGCAAATAAAAGCATCAATTTTACCAAAAAAGAGGTTACTTTACAATTTGATGAGTGGGTAAAGCTAGAAAATCTCCAAAAAGAGCTTATTATCACGCCTACACCCAAAAGTTTGTACAAATCAAACGAAAATAAGACAAGTATTAGCATTATTTTTGAGAAAGATTTAGAGCCAAATACTACTTATACCTTTAATTTTAGAAAAGCAATTAAGGATATTACAGAGGGAAATGTTGCAAAAAATGCAAAAATGACATTTAGTACAGGTAGTAAAATTGATTCCTTGTATGTGCGTGGGCAAGTGCAAGACGTGATTAGTGGGAAAGTTCCTGCAAAAGCAATAATTGCACTTTACCAAGAAGATGATACATTAAAAGTTGAGAAAGATATTCCTTATTATATTACTCAAATGGAAGATAATGGCAGTTTTAACTTTGAAAATATTAGACAAGGAAAGTACAAAGTTTTTGCACTTTCTGATGAAAATAGTAATAATTTTTATAACGCTGAAAAAGAAAGAATTGGTTTTCTACCTTCTTTCATAAATCTAACACAAAATAAAGATAGTGTACAACTTTTTTTAGGAAGAGAAGACCATATTTTGCCAAAAATAATGCGTAAGCGTGCCAGTAACGCAGAAAATAGTTTTATTCTAGAACTTAATGAAGGACTGAAAACCATTGATATTGAAGGCATCAATATTGCTGATAATGACAAAATAGCTTATAATCTTTCTTCAAATGGCAAAGAAATAAAGTTTTTTAATTCACAAAAATACTATGATTCTATTCCTTTGCGTATTGTGGCGCAAGATTCTGCAGGAAATAGTATGAAAGAAAATGTTAAGATTATTTTTAGCAAAAAAAGTAACAAAAATGCTCCTTTTACGTTGAAAACTACGCCTAGTGATGGACAAAGCGTGCAAAATGATTTTAGTTTGGAGTTTAATTTTTCTAAACCTGTCAAAGATTTTAACGAAAAAGCACTTTCTTATCTCAAAAATAAAGATACAGTCAATATTTCTCCTTTAATTGAAAAAAGTACAGATTTTGAATGGAATAAGCAAAAAACGCAACTAAAAATCAAGAAAAAAATTATTTTCCAAAGCATCAACATAAAAATTGATTCTAATGCGTTTGTGAGTGTGGAAAATGAAACACTAAAAACACAAAACTTGCGTTTATCTGTCAAAGACCCACTAAAATTTGGTTCTCTAAAACTCACACTAAAACCAAAAGCTATCAGAACTGATAGCAAAACAAGCAGTTATATTTTGCAGTTATTAAGTGAAACAAATCAAGTGATTAGAGAAGAAATAAGTCCTGAAAATATCAAATTAGAGTATTTGGAACGAGGGAAATACCGTTTGAGGGTAATTTTGGATAGCAATAAAAATGGTCGTTGGGACGGTGGGGATTATCAGAAAGGTACACCTCACGAGCAAATTATTTACTTCAATAAAGAAATTTCTATACGTGAAAACTGGGACGTAGAAGAAGTTTTTGAGTTCTAAAAAATGTACGTAGAATTTGGAAATCTTGGTATATTTTTTGATATTGCTATCATAATAATTCAAAAACTTCAGAAATAAAATTTATTAACCTATAAAAATATGAAAAAAGCACTTTTTCTACTCATTTTACTGTCCTTTTGTGCCAATTTGACAGGTAATCTTTTAGTGGCGCAAAAGGGAGAATTATATACAGATTATAAGCCTGTTTATACAAAATACAAGTCAGAATACATCATAGACCGTATTTCTTATACAAAATCACGTATGATTATTTATTTTAGGTATGTTTGTGCCAATTATGGTACTACGGTTACTTTCTTTGGTAATCAGCATATTGAAAAATGGGTACTTCTCAATAGAGAAAATATGTCTGAATATGTGGCTCATTATGAAATAAAAAGCATACGCAAAAATGGCGTTGTGCAAGAGGCATCTCTCACAAGCCAAGACCAAATTAGCCTTACGGGGCTTCAAAATGATGTTTTTACTTGTGAAATCCATTTCCCACGCCCAAAATATAAGTCTGCGGATTTGTTGGAAGGTATCAATATGAGAAATGACCAAAACCATTTTCACGCTCTAAATATCAAAATAAAACCAGAAGATAGCCCAGATTTGGGTAAACCAAAAGATATGTTAGAAAATATTGCACGTTTTGAACGCAATTTGACAGGGAAAATTCTAAGTAATATTTCTGCTATTCCACTGCCACCACGCAAAAATAAGCCAAAAGAGGAGGAAGTAGTAGTCGTAAAACCGCCTGTAATTGTCAAACCTCCAATAAAAGAGGTTGTTGTCGTTAAACCACCTGTGATTGTCAAACCACCCGTAATTAAAAAACCGCTTGTAGTAGTTGCCAAGCCACCTAAAAAAGAGTGTGCAGCAGAAATTATCTAGTATTTTCTTAAAATTTTCTAAAAAACCTTACAAAATTTATTTTGTAAGGTTTTTTTGTTACCTTTGCGCTAGTAAATGGTAATAATTTTCTGTTTTAGGGAATTATTTTAAAAGGGAATACGGTGAAATACCGTAACTGTCCCCGCAACTGTAAGTTTTTTTTAGCGTTAGTCAATACTCTAGCCACTGTTTTAATCATTTTGAATAACAATTTAAAATGAAAATGGGAAGGCGGCAAAACGTGAAACGAGTCAGGAGACCTGCCAATTACAAAATCATTCAAAGCTTTCGGGTGAAAAGCAATGAAATCTATCACTTTTTTGATGTCTAATATATTGATATGTAATGTATAATATATTTTACTGCAATTTTGTTATATATTTTCATAGAATTTACCAAAATGTTTTGGGTGAAACGGAGATTTTTATTCTTTTAGTTTTGCTTCAAATACGTTTATGTTTAGGTTTTTAAATTTCGTTTATTACATTTCTTGTTGCCTTTGCTTATGTATGCTCACTTGTGCGCCTACTTATATGTATGCACAAACACCTGTAAATCAAAAAGATACAATTACTAAAATTTCAGAAGAAACTCTACAAACAGTAGAAATTTCTGCATTTTCTTTGCAAAAATATAGTGTTGGTCTGAAAAAAATAGTCATTGACAGTACCAATTTGGCACTTTATAGTGGGCGTTCTGTGGGAGATTTTCTGATGATGCAAACACCCATTTATATCAAAGAATATGGCGCAGGAATGCTTGCAAGTGCGTCTTTTCGTGGAACTGGCGCAGGACACACAGCTTTTGTGTGGAATGGAGTAAGTATTGGTTCTCCTACACTTGGGGAGGTGGATTTTTCGCAAATGCCAATGTTTATTTTTGATAACCTTTCGGTGCAATTTGGTGGGGCATCTTCTTTACTAGGAACTGATGCAATAGGTGGCTCTATTGTGGTTGAGGGCAATATTCCTGCTTTTAAAAGTGTTAATAAATACTTTTCTCCAAAACTTTTTTTACAACAAAAAATAGGCAGTTTTGGACGAAATAACACTAATTTAGGATTTACTTTGGAAAATAAAAATATCATTTCTCAAACTAAAATCTATCACAACACAGCCAAAAACGACTTTTCTATTGCTGGAAAAGAAAATAAACACGCAATGTTTAGAAATGTAGGTTTTTTACAAGAAGTTGCCTTCAAATTACCTAAAAATCAATATATTTTATTCAAAACTTGGTATCATAATGCTTTTATAGAACTTCCTAACCAAACAAGCACGCAAAAAGACCAAAATTTGCGTGTGATGGCTGATTATTTCAAAGAAACAAGTATCATTGTTTATAATGCAAAACTCGCTTATATCAAGGATATAATGTATTTCAATGAAGAGAAAACACAAACAGAACGCTTGGTAGGCACTTTGGGGGCTGATATTTCACCAAATAATAAGTTGAATATTCGTTTGGGTGGAAATATAAATTATATTTTGATGAATGTTGATAATTATGTTACATTAACTAACCCAAATCAGCCCACAGAAACTCGTAATGATGTTTTTGCATTGGTGCGTTGGCAAGTAAAAAACCGTTTGGCAATGAGCGCAAATTTGCGTCAAACCTTTGTAAGTGGTTTTAGGGGTGCTTTTGCGCCAAGTTTTGGAGTAGAATATCAACTGAAGAATGCAAATAATATTCAAAATAATCAGCAAAAAACTGCGCTCATTCTTCTTAAAAGCAATATTTCTCATAATTATAGAGTACCAACGCTTAATTCTCGTTATTGGAATCCTGGCGGAAATCCTGATATACGCCCGGAATCAAGCTACAATGCTGAAATAGGCATTTCTGCAACACACAGACGCAATAATTTTGAATTTAAAAGTAACCTTACGACCTATCAAAATTATGTAAAAGATTGGATTTTATGGCATCCAAACACAATAAATGGTAATTTTTGGACTCCTGACAACCTGCGTGAGGTACGCATACGTGGTGCAGAAATTGATGGTGCAATTGCTTATAAAAATAATCAAAATGATAATCAAAATAAAATCCTCAAAAGTGCCAAAATAGGCGTTAGTTATGCTTATACGCAATCTACTAACCTAAAAGGAATTGATGAAAATGATAAAAGTTCTGAAGGCAAACAACTGCCTTATGTGCCTTTTAATAGAATTACAGCATTTTTTGAGGTGATTTTGGGCAAAAATTTCATAAGTGGACAAATGCAATATACAGATGTACGCTTTCTCACAACTGACAATAGTGAGTTTGTAAAGCCTTTTGTAGTCGGAAACCTTAATTTTGGACGAAATATGAGTATGAAAATTCAAAATAAACAACAAAAATTTAATTTTTCAATGCAAATAAATAATATTTTTAATCTCACTTATACAAATGTAGGCGCAAATATGATGCCTCCACGTAATTTTGAGGTGAATTTAAGTACAATTTTAGAATAAAAAAGTAGTTCAAATAAATAGTTCAAATAAACCAAATAATCCAATTAAAATGAAAAAAAGTAATGTTTTAGTATTGCTAAGTGCAATAATGTTGTTTTTCTCTGCATGTACGAAAACGGCAGAAATAGTACCAAAAGGAAAATATGATATTGATGGTATTTTTATTGTCAATGAAGGTAATTTTTCTGATAAAAATGGCTCTTTGAGTTTCTTTAATAGAACTACTGATGAAGTTACTAATCAACTTGTGGAATCTGAAAATGCAACTACCAAATTGGGGGGAACTTTTCAGTCTGCAAAAATTTATAACGACAAAATCTATGCTATTACACAAAATGAAGACAAAATCACTGTTTTAGATGCTAATACATTGAAAATTCTTGCAACTATCACAGGGATTATAAACCCTTATGATATTGCATTTTTTGGTGATAAAGCATATGTAACGTCTTGGGGTGCTTTTAGCCCAACTTATCAGTTACCAGATGCGAGTGTAAAAGTAATCAATCTGACAACTAATACGGTTATCAAAACTATTGGATATGGCACAAATTTGCTAGGAATTACAGAAGCTTTTGGCAAGATTTATGTGGCTAATGCTGATGCCAATCAAATTTCTATTATAGAAACAGTTAATGACACAAAATCAACGAATATCCCTGTTTCAGACTATCCTGCAAGGTTTGTATCTGATAGAAATGGTAAACTTTGGGTAATGTGCAGTGGCTTGTCTAGTGCGTCAGGTGCTTTGCAACGTATCAATCCTGCTACAAATGCAATAGAAAAAACAGTGGCTAATCTTACTGTTCAGGGTTATGGTTATGAAAAAGTAGCTACTTATGAAGATAAAATTTTTTATATGGAAGGTAAAAATGTATTTTCTGTGAATATTGATACTCCTGTTGCACCTACAACTCCTACACTTACAACGACTTACAAACTTTACGGAATGGGCGTGAGTAAGGTAAATGGGGATATTTTTGTAGGGGAAGCAACTTTTACACGTAGTTCTGAAGTAGCTAAATATACTAAAACAGGTACTTTTATCAAAAAATACACCGCAGGTATTGGTACTAGTACATTTGTAGAAAGATAATAGTTGGATAGTGTTAAAACTTAAAATATATCCTAAAAATAAAAAGTGCCATAACTTCCATTATGGCACTTTTTGCGTATTTCTCGTAATTGAACTTTATGCAGATTTTCTGATATAAATAATCACACCTGCAAAAGCATTGTTTTGGTCTTTTATTGGCTCGTAGTAGGTTCTGGCACGGTATTTAAAATCTCCCTGCCCATAATAAGCTACTTTTTCAAACGCTTCTTGTTCCATATAGAGTTGTTCCCAAATCATTTTTTGTTTTTCCAATTCATCAGGGAAAGCAGTGAATAAGTCAAACCAATTCATATTTTTGAAAATATCTTTGTTAAAAGTACCTTCTAAAACGGTTTGTGCTTTGCTATTAAAATAGTTAATAAGACCATTTTTATCAATAGAAATAATGCTGTCTATTGATTTCTCCATTATTTGAAGTGAAATATTATCAGCAATATTACCAGTCAAATTTTCTATATGTGTAGCTACTCTTTCCTCACGTTCTTCTCCTTTTATTTTCGTAGAAATTTCCGTATAACTACTAATAATCTCGTGGCTTTCAGCTTCTTTTATTTTTGCAGTCATCAAATCTAGCATTGAAAGCGCAAATTTTTGATTGTCTTGTGTCCACTCACGAGGCGTACGAGTATGTTCACACATAATAATCCCTTTGAGTTTGTTATCCAATTTAATTGGATAGCAAAGCAAAGAAGTAATACCTGCTTCTGCAAGATAAGGCACAGTAAGTTCTTTTATACGAGCATCAACTTGTGCATATTCTGCAAGTATAACAGGTTTTTCGTGAAGTTCCGCCATAAAAATAGGGAATTTTTGTATTACTAAATGCTCGTGTTTTAAATGTTCATTGATATTACTATCAAAAATATCCAAACACTGCAAATGCCCATCTGTAAGGCTATCATCTACCAAATGCCAAATACTAGCACGTCCCAAATTCAAATTTTCACAAATAATCTCTGTTATTTGCCCTGCAAAAGCTGGTAGCGTTTCTAGAGTTACATTTTGTGCGCCCAACATTGTGAGTTGCTCAATATGTTTACGCAATCTATCTTTATTTTCTCTGATAAGTTCCTCGTTATTTCTTTCATCTGTGATGTCTTGGTAAGTTCCAATAATCCCCAAAATAACACCTTCATTATCGTGAAAAGGAACTTTACTCACTTTGAGCCAAGCAGTTCTATCTGTAGAAATCTGTTTTTGTGTTTGTAAAATATCAATTTCAGGCATATTAGTTGCTATCATACGTTGTTCTTGTTCCACATATTCCTTAGCTTCTTCTTCTACATACAAATCAAAATCAGACTTTCCAATGAGTTGGTCACTTTTTTCTAGTCCAATATTTTGCAAAAACTTTTGATTTCCGCCCAAAAACTTAGACTCAGCATCTTTCCAAAACACACTTTGTGGCAGTGCATCTATGATTTTTTGGAGCATATCTTTTGCGCCTTGCAATTTGCGTTGTGCCTCAAATTGTTCTGTAAGGTTACGGATAGCAAATACACGTACACGTTGGTCTTCAAAACGTACCACACGCCCCAAGATTTCCGTAGGAATTTCAAAGCCTTTTTTGTTAATAAAAGTGGCTTCATACGGTTTTTCATAGCCTAATTGCATATTGATGATGGCAACGGCTTTGCTTTCTGGCGTAAGTAAATTAAAAATATAACTTCCTATCAGTTCTTCTGAAGTATAGCCACTTATCATACAAAAAGCACTATTAACATCTTTTATATAGCCTTTTTCGTGAATAATAATTCCTTCTGTTGTGGAATTGGTAATGGCTTTCAGGCGGTTTTCAGACTTTAAAATAGCCTGTTCTGCCATTTGTTGTTCTGTAATGTTTTTTGTAAAAAGCACACCACCCGTAATAATCCCTTCTACACTATAAATTGGATTGTAAAAACGGCTAAAATAATACTCTCCAAGCACTATTTCCTTGTCTTTTTCTCGTCCATTAGACTTTACTTTTTGGACTTCTTTTTGCACAAAAGTTTCCACATCAGAATAAGAACCATCTTCAAAAAGACGTTCCCAACCCTTTTCATATTTGGTGCAAAGTTCTGGACGCAGCCCCAAATCTTTGAGCAAATTCATACCCACAACAGGCGTAATACCAGATTCTTTAAAAATAAAGTTTGCCCATTGTGTATTAAAAGAAAGTAAATTATAATCCGTATCAATAGCCAAAATCTCATCTTCTGTGCTTTCTAAGATAGATTTCATACGAATATTTGAGGTTTCCATCTCTTGCGCAATACGGCGTTTGTCCGTAATATCACGCATAATAGTCGCTATGGCAGTATATTCTCCTTTATTATCTTTAATAGAAACAATATTACCCGTCATATAGGTAAGTTGTTTTGTATAAAGATTGACCATTTCTAGTTCTCCTTCCCACATTCCAGAACTCAAAACCTGTGGCAAAATCTCGTTTTTGAAGGTTTCAAAATCTTCTTTTCTAAGCAAATCTTTGATATAAATTTTATTTGCTTCATAAGGTACAACCCCAAAATTTTGTTGCCCAATTTTGTTAGAATAAATAATTTGTTGGTCAATATTAGCCATAAAAACAAAATCTGTGGCATTTTCAACCATTGTAACAAACTTTTGTTGTTCCAATTGTTGTATTTCTAGTTCTTCATTTTTCAGTCTAATTTGCTCTTCTATGCGTTTTTGTTTGGTAATATCTTGCATTGTTCCATACAAAAACTGCAAAGAATTATCAATTTCATCTCTTGTTTGTTTGATAGAAAGTGAAACATTGCGGTACTCGCTACCCATTGGTAAAATCCTAAATTCTACACTTTCCTCATAATCAATATCTGCTCTAACAGCTTCAGCGAGCTTTTTTTGCAATTTTGTGCGGTCATCTATGTGTGTAAAATCATTGATAAATCTTTCCACAGAAATATAAAAACCTTGTTCTATTTCACTATTGGTGCGTAAAAGTCTAAAAAACTCATTGTTACATTCAAACATATTTTTGTTGATAACGAGTTTCCAAGGCGCAAGGTCAGCAAGGCGCAAGGCTTCAGAAAGTTGAGATTCTTTTTCAGCAAGTTCTGATGTACGTTCTTCAATTTGAACTTCCAAATTATCTTTCATTCGTTGGAGTTCTACCTGACTTTTTTGCATTACTTCTTGTGTAGAAGCCAGTTCTTCCATATTTTGGCGCATTAAATCATCTTGCTCTCTCATTGTTGCGGTTGCTTTTTGAGAGTCTTGCAAAAGTTGTTGATTGCGTGTTACGTTTCTTGCGCCTGCGAGTGTAGAGGCAATACTTTCTGATAATTTTTCCACAAACTCAATTTCATATTTCTCAAAACGGTTGAAAGATGCTATTTCTATTGCACCATAAACTTCTTCATTGTCTATCAAAGGAATAATAAGTAGGTTTTTTGGCGTAGCATCACCCAAACCAGACGTAACTTGTATGTAATCTTCAGGAATTTTGTCAATATGCAGTATATCACGTTCCACAACTGCCTGACCTATAAGCCCTTGCCCAATGCCTATGCGTTTTTCTTGAAATTTCTTTTTATCATACGCAAAAGATGCTTTCATCTCTAAAAACTGCTCTCCATTTTCCTCTTGCATAATAAAAATACCACCTTGATTTGCTTTCAAATAATTGACAAGGTTAGAAATAACTCTATAAGAAAGTGCCTCCAAGTCTTCAGAACGTGTACGCAAAATATCCACAAACTCATTAAAACCATTATTTGACCAGTTGCGGCGGCGGTCTTCTTCTGCCACTTTCAAAAGATTATCTTTCATATCCAAAAGTGCATAACCTAGTGTATCTTTGTCGCCACGTACTGCAAAAGGATATTCATAGTTAGCATTTCCCATATTTTTGGCAAATTCAGAAGTTTGCTTCAAACTTGTTACAAGGCTATTTATATTATTAGAAAGTTGCCCCAATTCATCTCTTCTATCATAAATCACTTTTTGGGTAACATCTCCGTCTGCTATTTCTCTTGTAATTTGTGCTACTTTATTAAGTGGGTTGATAAGATTACGGATAATCAAGAAATACCCAGCCACAAGCACCACCAAAAGGATTAAGATAACAAAAAACAAGATAACTTGTAGTGTTGTTTGTGTACTGATATAGTTAGCAATGAACAAATCAGAAATCTCTGTAATATTTTTTTGTAAACGTGGATTTGCCTCATTGAGTGCTTCATACGCCTTTTGGACTTTGGCATTACGCACTTTTTCAACGGTTTTGATATCTTGAATTATCTCAATTTCTGGCAAAGAATCATTTGGTGCAAATATTTCTTTTGAAGATGTTTTTTGTTTTCCATCAACCACAGAATCAAGTTCAGCGTTTTCACTTAGCAAAATATTAAGTTCTTTTTTGTAAAGTTTCCAATTATCTCCAAAAAGTAAAACCTTATCACGTACTTTGCCTTTTGTAGGCGCAATATCACCTACATTAGTTTGTATGGCTATATTTTTACGACCATTTTTAAGAATATCTACCACATCATCAACTTTATCTTGATAAGTTTTTAGGTCAATTTTTGCTTCACGGTTGCCATCTTTAACAAGGGCGTTGAGATAGGCAATTTGTTTGATTGACCTTTCCATATCCTTTGTTTTTTCTATGGTACGTGCATTGGTACGCAGTGAGTTGTTGGAAAGCGTGATAAGCGTGTAACTCAAGATTACGAGGGCTACCATCAGTCCAAAAAACACACTAATAAGCTGACTAATACTAAGTTGCTTTGATTTTTTCATTGCTAAAATGGCTAAAAACTTTTATTCTGTAAGATTGTAGTAAAGCACTAAAACCAATATAAATACTAACATAAAAAGATACAAAAACACATCTACGGTAAAATAGGCTTTATATTTCTCATAAATTTCTTTTATTTTTGACATAGTTGTTTATTTTATCTGATACTAATTACTTTTGTTATACTCATCTGCAATATCTGTCCAATCATCTTTCCAAGTCTTATAAAAACAGATTTCTGCATCTTCTTGTTCATCTTCATCAAAATCTTCTCTTTCATCTGTTAATGCTAATTTGCCTGTATTAACAGCATTAGTTAGGAAAAGAACAAAATTATCAAAATTTTTAAAAATAACTGATACAGGTTCAGATTCTCCACAAGATAAATACAAAATTTGCCCTTTATTTCCTAATTCATTGGGAAAATTATCTATACATAAATAATTTCCTGAACCATCGTGAGCAAAAGGAATTCTGTTTCTATTGTATAAGCTAGGATTTATTTTTTGTTTTTGAAAAACATTCTTTGTGTCAAATTTATCTTCATTTTTGACAAAAAAATCCCAATTTGATTTTATTTCTCTAGTACTTATAAATCCAAAACCTGCCATACAACAGAGCGTCTTTTTCTCACCATTATACTTTTTTAAAAGGTCAATATAGGATTGTGGTAATTTTTGACCTAAATATGTTTCTAATTCAATAATTATTGTATCAGAAACTCCTTTATTCATAAGATTATCAAAAATATCTAATTTTGATTTGAAGGCAACTACTAATTCTTCTATTTTATTCATATTTCTATATTTTTTATTTGGTTAATATATTTGCATTCTGTAGATACGCACCGCAGTGCGTATCCACGTAGAACAATACGAAAGCAAACATAACCATAATAATTAAGTTGGAACAAATACACTGTTCTACATGGATACGCACTACGGTGCGTATCTACAAATACATTCGCAAAATATTTTTTGTATTTAATTCAAAATTCCTAATTATTTTGAAAGCCTTTCTACCACTTGTGGCGAGATACCCATACAAGAAAAACCTCCATCGTGATAAAGATTTTGCATTGTAACCATTTTTGTCAAATCTGAAAACATAACCACGCAATAATCTGCACAGGTTTCTGCAGAGGCATTTCCTAGTGGCGACATCATATTGGCATAGTCTGAAAAAGCATCAAAACCGCCCACACCTGTACCTGCCGTTGTGGCAGTTGGAGATTGTGAAATAGTATTGACACGTACTTTTTTGAGGCGTGCAAAACGCTCACCATAACTGCGTGCTATTGACTCCAAAACAGCTTTTGCCTGTGCCATATCAGAATAATCAGGGAAAGTGCGTTGTGCAGCAATATAAGAAAGTGCCAATACTGATGCGCCTTCACTCAAAACATCTAATTTTTCTGCCACTTGAAGCATTTTATGGAAAGAAAGGGCAGAAATATCAATGCTTTTCATAAACCAATCATAGTTCAAATCTCCATAATCTTTGCCTTTTCTTACATTTGGACTCATTCCTATTGAATGTAGCACAAAATCAATTTTACCACCCAATAATTCTTCTGATTTTTTGTAAAGATTTTCTATATCTTCCAAAACAGTCGCATCTGCACCAATAACTTCTGTATTGCAGGCTTTTGCCAAATCTTGGATTTTGCCCATACGCATAGCCACAGGAGCATTGCTAAGTGTGAAAGTTGCGCCTTCTTCTTTGCATTTGAGGGCAACTTGCCACGCTATTGATTTTTCGTCCAAAGCACCTGTAATGATGCCTCTTTTACCTTTCAAAAGATTGTAAGCCATATTTTTGGTTTTTATTTTATGTTTTTTTAAGTGATTTTCAAAGAGATTTTAAGGAATTTCAGTAAAATGATAATTTGTTGATTATGAATACTTTGTATTTAATTCACAATTTACAATTTACAATTCACAATTATTTTAACCACAAATGTAGCAAAATATCTCAAAAAACAAAATCTAAACAAAAAAGATGCTTTTAATATGTTGTTTTGATAAGAGAATTGTGTATTTTGCGCTAGAATTATTTAAAAATTCTTTGGCGTGATTATTGAAAGAAATAACAAAAAATACATTTTAAAATACATTTCAGAATGGAAAATACAATCCTTATAGAACTTACTAATGAAAAAGCATTAGGGCTTTTGCACGAATTAGA
>JAYVHJ010000448.1:0-7406 GCA_043771315.1 Raineyaceae bacterium | reverse complement strand
GCTTGAATACATTAAATAGGTCGTAGTGGGACACTACGACCAGAAAAAAGACATTACGACCAGAAAATACTAACCACACAAAAAATCAAAAACCAAAATTATTAATTAACCATTTTTATAATGCAAATGCACAAGAAAGCCGTTTTTTGGAGTTTTTTAATCATTTTTACCACAAGTTTTCAGAAAAGTATGCGTGAACTAGTGCCTACTAGCTTGCGTAACCTGCACACTCCCACACATTACGTAATGCGTGAGCAATGGGTAGATAGCGTTTTTAAGAAAATGTCCTTAGATGAGCGTTTGGGACAACTTTTTATGATTGCGGCATACTCTAATAAAGATGAAAAACATCAGCAACATATTGATAGCCTAGTCAAATTTCAGAAAATTGGTGGACTGATTTTTATGCAAGGAGGTCCGCAAAGACAAATAAATCTTATCAACCGTTATCAAAAACTTGCCAAAACGCCTCTACTTATGTCTATTGATGGAGAATGGGGTTTGGGTATGCGCCTTGATAGTACGCTTTCTTATCCTTATCAGATGACTTTGGGCGCAATACAAGACAACGAACTTATAGAAGAAATGGGCGTACAAATTGCCCAGCAATGCCAACGTGTGGGTATTCACGTTAATTTTGCGCCTGTGGTTGATGTCAATAGCAACCCAGAAAACCCTGTGATTGGTTTCCGTTCTTTTGGTGAAAATAAATATAGAGTCGCAGAAAAAGGTATTGCTTATATGCGTGGAATGCAAAAAGGTGGCATTTTGGCTAATGCAAAGCATTTTCCTGGTCACGGAGATACAGAAACAGATTCTCACCTTGCACTACCAATTATTAACCACGACACTGCTAGGCTCAATAAAATAGAATTATACCCTTTTAAACGTCTTATTGATGCAGGAGTGCGTAGTATGATGGTGGCGCATATTCAAATTCCTGCTTACGACAAACGCCCAAATACGCCTACAACACTCTCAAAAGCCGTTGTAACAGACCTTTTGAAAGATAAAATGAAATTTGATGGACTGATTTTTACTGATGCCCTCAATATGAAAGGTATTGCAGATTTTTATAAACCTGGTGAAATGGATTTATTAGCTTTACAGGCTGGAAATGATGTTTTATTGTTTTCTGGAGATGTGCCAACCGCTATCAAAATCATCAAAAAAGCCATTAGAAGAAAAAAAATCAAATTAAAAGATATTGAAGAACGCACAAAAAAGATTTTGCGTGCCAAATATGATGTTGGACTGAATAAATTTCAACCAATTAGTAAAGAAAATCTACAAAAAGACCTTTTTCAGAAGAAATACAAGGTTTTAATTGATGAAATTTATCAAAAAAGTCTTACACTTGTGGGTACTCGTGATAGTCTTTTACCATTTAAAAACATTGATTTGCAAAATTTTGCCTCTGTGAGTGTGGGTGGAGATGGTAAAGTTTTTCAAGATATGCTTTCTAATTATACTGATTTTCAGCATTTTAATGCTATGGAAGGGCAATATCAAACGGTTTTGCCAATACTTTCAGAGAAAAAAATGGTCATTGTGGCACTTTTGGGACTTTCTCGCAAGAAAGGAAAAGATAATTATGGACTGAAACAAGAACAAATTGATTTTATAAAACAACTTTCTAGCAAAACGAAGGTGGTTTTGTGCGTTTTTGGAAGTCCTTATATTCTAGGAATATTTCCAGAAATTGACCACGTAATTTGTGCATATCAAGACAATGAAACTACACAAAGAATGCTTCCACAGGCTATTTTTGGGGCTATTCCCTTTGAAGGGAAATTGCCTATTTCTGTGGGAAAATACAAGGAAGGCACAGGCATAGAACAGTTAAACATTGGACGTTTGCAGTATGGTTTGCCTGAAAGTGTGGGTATGAGTAGCGACACTTTGGCACAACTAGATACACTTATCAATAAAGCTATCAAAGATGGTGTTTTCCCTGGTTGTCAGGTAGTTGTGGCTAGACGTGGAACAGTTTTTGTGAATAAAAATTATGGTTTTCAGTCTTACGACAACCAAATTCCTATCAATAATGAAACGGTTTATGATTTGGCTTCTATCACAAAAGTTGCCTCTACGCTACAAGCAATAATGTTTTTGTGGGAAAATAGCAAATTAGATTTAAACCAAAAACTCTCTTTTTATTTTCCAGAACTTGAAAAAAGTAATAAAAAAGACATTTTGATTAAAGATTTATTGCTTCATCAGGCGGGTTTAAAGGCTTTTGTGCCTTATTGGGAGCAAACAATGGAAAATCAGAAAAAATATGAGAGATTTTATAGAGAAGTTTATTCTGCTGAATATCCTAATCAAGTGGCGCAAAATCTGTACTCACGTGCTGGAATACGTGATACGCTAGATAATTGGAACAAAAAAAGCAAACTTTCAGACAAAGGTAGAGATGGTTACAAGTACAAATACAGTGATTTGAGTTTTTATTATCTAAGAAATGTTGCTGAAAAATTGCTAAAACAACCAATAGAGGACTTTACAAGGCAAAATATTTATTTGCCTTTGGGCGCAAATACACTAATGTTTAATCCGCTCAAAAAAATTCCTATTAACCGTATTGCGCCCACAGAAAGCGACAAATATTTTAGAAAACAACTTGTAAGAGGGTTTGTACACGACCAAGGCGCAGCTCTACAAGGTGGCGTAGGCGGACACGCAGGGCTTTTTGGAACTGCCAACGACCTTGCCAAATTTGGACAAATGCACCTTCAAAATGGTTATTATGGTGGTACGCAGTTTTTCAAAGAAAATACTGTAAAAACCTTCTCTGCTGCACTAGATAGCAGTAATAGACGTGGTTTAGGTTGGGACAAACCGCCTGTTGGAGAGCTTTATGCATATATTTCAGGCTATGCCTCTCGTGAGTCTTACGGACACTCGGGCTTTACGGGGACTGTCGTGTGGATAGACCCTGCCTACGACCTTGTTTTTGTATTTTTGTCAAATAGAATAAATCCATCAGCCAGCAACGAAAAAATGACCAAACAGCATTTTAGACGCAAATTGCAGGAAATAGTGTATAAAGCAATGGCAACAGTGCAGTAAAATGACAAATTAAAATTAAAAAAATGGCTGATTTCCTAATCTTTTATATACCCATATTTTTATTGCTAATTGCTACTATTATTGGGGTGATTTATTTTACTTATTGGCTTCCTAAAAAATTGGGAAACAAAAAGTTGGGGATTATTTTGTCTAGAAGTTTGATAGTTGTACTTTCAGTTTTTTTGCTTTTCCCACTCTTTGAAGATTCTCTTTTTTTCAAATCAGACGCAAGAAGAATACTAGCAGAGTATAAAATAAATCTGAATAATGATTTTAAAATTATCTCAAATAAAACAGACAATTTTTATGGCTATGACCATCAATTTGAACTAGAAATATCTGAGAATGATAAAAAAACTATCATTCAGCAAATAAAGCTAGCCAAAAACTATCAGGATACTACCAAAAGTATTTTGATAACAAAGGATATTTTTATTCCTGCAAATACAAATAGGTTATTTTATAGCAAATTTCTAGACTAAATAAAAAAACAAGCGAAATTTCATGTATTTACAACGGAAATCAAGAAATATATCTTTAAAACGCTTAAAAAGAACAATCTAATGAAAAGCAAAATATTTCAGGAAATACTAGATGAAACGCCAAAAGAAGTAGATATTTTTGTGCGAAAATACGCTGATTTGGTGCTAAGAATAAACCAACTTTTGGACGAAAAAGGCTACACACAGAAAAAACTTGCAGAAAACCTAGAAAAACGCCCTTCTGAAATTCATAAATGGTTGAAGGGAGAACATAATTTTACTTTGCGTTCTATTGCCAAACTAGAAGCAGAACTTGGAGAAACTTTATTAGAAGTACCAGAAAGAAAACTTGTTTATTGACTGATGCCATGTAGTAATTTTTTGATAAGGTCTGTAATATCAATGAATTAAATTTTGAAAGTTTTAGCTTGCCAAATAAGGCTTATTACTTAATTACTTCATTTTCTTGACTTTAGCCTTTTTAGGAATACTAAATATCTCGTCTTTAAGCGGTTTGAAGTCTATTTTGTAGGCTTCATAAATAATCCTGTAACTTTTGTGCAATACTATGATTTGCAAAGGAACAGCTTTCATTTTATCATAAATATAATTCATATTGTTAAAACGGTGCTTTGCAAGAAGTGCAGGACTTACTTTGTAGCCACTTGCAAAAAAGTACATTCTACCACGTTTTTCACCTGTTTTGATGAATTTTGTATTGACTGTGAGCAACTGACAAGGTTTTCCTAAGATTTTCACTTTTGTATCAGTTTTAATGGGATTTTCTTGCAAAATATCTTCTATTTCGTCTGCGGCATTTGTCCAGTAAAGCGTATCATTTTTGAAAAATTTGTCATAAACTTTATTTTCTTTGTGGTTGTAGGTTTGACTTTCTATGGTTGATTGCTCAAAATCCCATTTATAATTACCTTTTTTGAAAGAAAACTGTGCTTTATCTCCATAAAATTGCATTAAGTCATATTCTTTGACCTTGTCGTCTAGTGCTTCAATAGAAATTCTATAATGCACAACTCCCTCAAAATCAGCTTGCGCATATACGTTCCCAACGAAACTCCACAGCCCCAAAAGGGGGAACAGTGCAAAATACAAAATACTTTTTAGGATAGTTTTTAACATTGTCTTTTAATTTATTTTGATGTTTTTGATTATTTTGGTATGATTGTTTCAGCATTTCAAAAATCACGCCATTTTGTAGATTATTTGTTATTTTCCACAAAAATACAAAAAACTCGCCTATAAAAGACGAGTTTTGTATTTTATTTGTATTTTTCGTACCTCCAACTTCAAACTTTGTACCTCAAACTAGTCTCTATAAAAATTCAGAATAAAGGTCAAATCATCATCAGCATTGGTTATTTTGCGCAAACCATCAAAAGCGGCATCATTTCCTTTCATAAAAATAGCCGTTTTTGATTTCCAATTATCTTGAACTATTTGCCAAAGTGCTTTATCTTCATACATTTTGAGATATGCGTCCAAAAGTTGCTTTTTCAGGTCTTCTGAAAGGCTTTTTTGTACGGCAATAGGTCCGTGAGGAATATCTGGAGAAGTCCAAATCACACGTATATCTTCTGCTTTTATTTTGCCTTCTTTTATCTGTGCTTGTAATGTTTGTAACGAACAACCACCAATAAAATCAACATTTTTAGCCACAGATTCAATTACTTTAATATGGCTTTTGGAAAATGTGATTTCTTTAAAAAATGATTCTGTTTGTATTTTTAGAGATTTGAGGTACAAACGTGGCACTAAATGCCCAGAAGTGGACATTGCATCTACAAAAGCTACGTGAAGATTATCTTTTTGAGCCAACAAATCTTCTTTTGTTTTTATAGGAGATTTCGCATTGACAATCAAGCAACTATTATACATTTCCAACTCCCCTGTTTCTTTGCCACGCATAGCCAAAACGGCTACTTTGTCATCATTAGAGGCAAGCACATAACCAAAAGGATTAAAATCTGCTACGTGTATTTCGCCACTTTCTAGCTTATCCATCAACTCAAAAATAGTTTCAGGATAATACACACGTACTTTTCTACCAAGTTTTTTGGTAAGATAATCTTGCAAAGGCTTGTCTATATTGGTAGAAGTAGCTGCTACTTTCGTATGACCAATAGCCACCACAAGCTCCGTTGGGTTTTCTTGTTCCTTGCTAGCTTTCGTAAACGCTTGCGCACAGAGATTTTGGCAAGTAATCAAACCAAAAAATGCAATAGAAAGCATTATTAAGGTTATTTTCGTATTCATTTTCATAGTTATATTATTTTGTATTTGTATGGTTTTACTGCCACAAAAGTACAAACAAATAAACTGAAACCTGCATTTATGCTGTTATCTTATTGTGAATTTTTTGTAAACTTTTTTGAGTATATTTCTATCTTTTCTACGTGCCTACGTGGTCAAAAAAGACTTAACACAAAGATAATATCTACATAATCAAAATATTAGAGATTTTTTGTGTACTTTCGTGCAAAATTTTGGACTGATTTATTAAAAAATACATCAAAAATCTTATGAAAAGAAACACTGTGCCACGTATTTTAGTGGTTGATGATGACGCAGATATTGCGGAAATGCTACAATATAATCTCCAAAAAGAAGGCTACCAAACGCAAATAGCACAAAATGGACAACAAGCAGTAGAGATGGCAACAGAATTTTTGCCAAATCTTATCTTAATGGACATTATGATGCCTATTTTAGATGGTGTGGAAGCTAGCCGACAAATCAAAGAACTCCCTGCACTTGCCAATACTTTTATTATTTTTCTTACGGCACGCATTGAAGAATATTCTGAAATAGCCGCTTTTGAGGCTGGTGGCAATGATTATATCAATAAACCAATCAAACCACGAGCTTTGATGAGTCGTATTGCAGCAGTGCTAAAACGTGAAACAAATAAAGGAAAAACGGAAGATAAAATCACTATTGCAGACCTTATTATTGACCGCAAAAGCTATACCGTAACACAAAAAGATACTACACTTATTTTGCCACGAAAAGAGTTTGAATTACTGCATTTTTTGGCACAAAATCCTGATAGAGTTTTTAGGCGTGAAGAACTTTTACGTAATATTTGGGGGGAAAATGTCTATGTTTTGGCTCGTACCGTTGATGTTCACGTAAGAAAAATTAGAGAAAAAATAGGCGAGGGCTATATTCAGACCATAAAAGGCGTAGGCTATAAATTTGCATTCATAGAATAGTTTTTTATTTTAGGTACGAAGTTAGAAGTACGAGGTACGAAAAATACAGTTTGCAAAGTTTAAAGTCATATTTTCGTACTTCGTACCTCAAACCTCACACTTCAAAAATATTCATAAGTCGTAATGCTTTGTGTGGTTGTATCTTTGGTGTATAAAAGTTTGTAGATTTTAATAGAACAAGTGCGTACTTGTTTGCATCTGCCTTGCGTATCATAATCAAATGTTTTTTCTATTGAAATAAAATCTTCAATATTGGCATTTTGAGGCATTATTTTACTTACTTTGAGTTTGTAAAGTTGCTTTTTTTCGTTATAAATATAGTGTTTTTGTTGCGTACTTAGCGTATCAAGTTTTTCATATATAAAGCGTTTTTGGCTCATATTTGTAGTATCTTTTGCATTGTATTTTATTTTTTTGCGCAGATTCCCATCTTCATTATATTCAAAAAAAGTGCTTGTACGTGTTTTTATGGCATTATTTTCGTATAAAAGCTGTCGTTTTTCTTTTAGAATATTGTTATTTCCTTCTTTGTATATAAATAAATTTTCAATTATTTTTTCACTAGGATTATATTCGTCAAAATATGTCTGTTGCACTGCATTTTGCTTTGTATCTTCAATAA
>JAYVHJ010000447.1:0-2876 GCA_043771315.1 Raineyaceae bacterium | reverse complement strand
ATAGCGTTGCTGTTCCTGTTATGCGAGCAGTTGCAACAGAAATGATGAAGGCTATTGAAATGAATAATATTTTGCCTGTTAATAAGCAACTAACATTTTTAAAAGCATAAAAACAAAAAACAATGCTATATGACTATTGAAAATGCACAAAATGCTCTGGATAAAATTATCAAAAAATCAAGAGTACATCTGTACAAACCTATTCAAATTGCTGAAATTTTGCATAGAGATAGAGTAAAAAAAGACATTGATTTAGCTGACTTAGAAACTTACCGCAATGCTTCCAAAAAATGGCGTGATGTGATTTGTCAAGAATTTTTAGGTAGAATAAGTACAAGTTCTTCTCGTTATCAAGATGATGTTTTTAATGAAAATGCCATTCCTCCAAGTGTTTTAGTGGCTTTGGGTGAGAAAAACCGTAATGAAAATGGAATTATAGAAGCATATATTTATCAGAAATTTTCAGAAAGATTTTCTCAAATGTCAGGCGGTTTGGGCTATTGTACCACACATAACAAAAATAATTTTGAATTAGCGGAGTTTATAGATTTATTTTGAGCGGAAGCAGGTTTAAAACGAAGTATTGATAAAATTTATGAAATAATTGTGTATTCTCTGTTTTCTGCTATTGTTGAGGCGTTAGAATTATCTGTTGAATTATCTTACAATCCTTCAAAAATACCCCTTTTGAAAGAATTTGATGACTTTGCAGGTAATATTTTAAAATTAAATGCAAATACAACAACTTTTAAAACACCTGCCAAAATTTACAGGGTTGGTGTAACAAATGCCGCAGATAGAGGAATGGATATGTGGGCTAATTTTGGGCTGGCTATTCAAATTAAACATTTATCTTTGAGTGAAGAACTCGCTGAAGACATTGTAAACACCATTTCAGCGGATAGAATAGTGATTGTTTGCAAGAAAGCAGAAGAAAAAATAATACTTTCTTTGCTTAATCAAATTGGTTGGAAAGCTAAAATTCAAAGTATTATTACTGAAATAGATTTGATACATTGGTATGAAAAAGCCTTACGTGGTACTTTCAAAGAAGAAATTGGAGATAATATTCTGAAAATTCTTAATAATGAAATAAAAATAGAATTTCCTGTAACTGAAAAAACTAAATTTCAAACATTTTATACAGATAGAAATTATCATAAATTATTAGAAATCAATTAAATTGACTAAATTTTTCTTTGAAAATCAATGCTCAAAAGCACTTTTGAAGTCAAGAGAAAACTCCTAACTTCACAAAAAACTCTTCTATTATTTTACTTAGTTTTCTTACAAATATCTTGCGTCTTTGCGCAAGATATGCCTCGTGTGCGTGCTACCATAGACACGCTTTGCACGCCTTATATGGGTGGGCGTGGGTATGGGAGAGATGCCACAGACAAGGGAGAACGTAAAGCAGCAGAATATTTAGCAGCAAGATTTAAAAAAATGGGTTTGCAATATTTTGGGCAAGATTATTTTCAGTATTTTAAACTAAACGTCAATACACATAAAGTTGTACAACTCAAAATAAACAACAAAAAACTGGCATTGGGGCAAGATTTTATCTTAAATCCTATTTCAAAAAGTGGCAAAGGAAATTATAAAATCCAACTATTGGATAGTAATATTTTCGTTGAGGAAGAAGTGCAAAAGCGTTTTTTGAATGAAAATATCACCAAAAAGGTCATTCTACTCAACAAAAAAGACCAAAAAAAAATAGTTGATTTGCCTATAGAAATTGTCCAAAAAATCTATACTGCAAAAGCTATTTTGGAACTTCAAGATGCAAAACTTACGGCAACAGTTGGCACAAAAGAAAATTCTAATCCAATTTTTGAAGTCAAAACTTCGTCTATTCCAAAAAAACTGAAAAAAGCTAAATTTGTTGTAAAATCTGACTTTTTGAAAGATTATCAAACACAAAATATCATTGGTTATGTGCGTGGGCGGGTTGTCCCTGATAGTTTTTTGGTGTTTTCTGCACATTACGACCATCTAGGAAAAATGGGTAACATTTATTTTCCTGGCGCAAATGACAATGCAAGTGGCGTTTCTATGCTTTTGGAGTTAGCGGAATTTTATGCAAAAAATCCACCTAATTACTCTGTGGCGTTTATGTTTTTTGGTGCAGAAGAAGCAGGACTAATAGGCTCACAATATTATACTGAAAATCCGTTTTTTGACCTCAAAAAGATAAAATTCCTCACAAATCTTGACCTTGTAGGCACAGGAGATGAGGGTGCAACCGTTGTCAATGCAACACTTTTCCCAGAAGAATTTCAGTTGCTACAAGAACTTGATATTAAAGGGAATTATCTTCCCAAAATTACCAAAAGGGGCAAAGCTGCTAATTCTGACCATTATTTTTTCTCTCAAAAAGGTGTAAAAGCGTTTTTTATCTATACGCTTGGTGGCATAAAAGCCTATCACGACACAGATGATATTGCAAAAACCCTGCCCTTGACACGTTACACGCAGTTTTTTGCTTTGATGAAAGACTTTATAAAGGTGTTGGATAAGAAATAAATTATCAAAGATTAGAATTAATGTGTAATTTAAAAAAGCAGTAATTTTATGTAGATAAGTAGGGGAATTATTTCAGAGGCACAGAGATACGAAATTAAATAAATATTTCTCATTCCTGAAATTTTATTTACGTGAATCCACAAGAAAATACTTCTCGCAACAAAGCCAAAAAGCAAAATAATACTGGATAAAGTATTAAAAGTAAGCAATTGATAAGGATTTACTACAAAATAATACAAACCCAATCCACAGAGCAACACATATAATATTTGAGAAAAACGGATATGCTCATAAAAATGTGCATTAGAAATTTTATCTAATCCTAATAATTTTTCTAGAAAAACTATCAA
>JAYVHJ010000446.1:0-5354 GCA_043771315.1 Raineyaceae bacterium | reverse complement strand
GCATTGTTTGTTAGTTTCACTTTTATCAGCACCATCTATAAATCTTACAGTTCTCTCTTTGAGTTTTGTAATATCCAATTCTTCATCATTGACGAGTAACTTGTTTTGAGAATTTACCAGAATACGCAGGATATTATTTTCTTTTTTATCTACTGGCTTTGGATTTATTCCACCCAAACGTGGAAGCGTTGAAGGAATACCTTTTTCAGATGGGAAGTTTGTCGCTACGAGGAAGAATACCAACAACAAAAATGCAATATCAGCCATTGAAGACGCATTGATTTCTGGTGTACCTCTATCTTTCTTTTTTGGCATAATTTTATTTTATTTATATGTTAAAACTTGTTGTTGCTTGTTTATTCACAAACAACAACAAGTAATGTAATTGATTTATGTTTTGATACAAGATAGCTTGTATTCATTCACAATTAAAAATTCATAATTAACTTACAAGTCCTTTTACCCACGCAGCAAGCGCAAGTCCAACCGTTCCAAACGTCATTATGTACGTCATAATCAATACACCACCAATAAGTTTAGAGCCACCAGCACTAATATTAAAAGTTTGGTGAATTTTGTTTACTTCATCACCAGAAACAGCATAACTAATAGCAAAAATTACTAATAAAACTGCCGTAATGATACCTGTTTGCATAAGTCCTTTTGTGTCACCTGTCGTTTTAAAAAACGGCAATATGATGGCTGCAAGTGCCGCAAATACTGTGGCTGCATAAGAGATATAAAGCAAAATATCAACCATTGGTCCATCACTTCCTGCCGTAGGAGCTTGAGCAAAAGCGGTATTGCAAAGCAAAAAAGCTATTGCAGTAGCACCAAAAGGCTTTAAAAATCTATTTTTTAGAATATTTTTCATTGATTTTTATGTTGATTTTAAGAATGAAAAATTATTTTAAGTTTCCAGCTTGTTTTTTCACAAGCATATCCATTAGCGTAATAGAGCTATCTTCCATTTGATTGGTGATACTATCTATTTTTGCAGTAAGGTAATTGTAGAATATTTGCAAAATAATAGCGACAATCAGTCCACCAATAGTTGTAATCAAGGCTACCTGAATCTCACCAGCCATCAAAGATGCATCCATTGTACCAGCAGATTGGATTTTCTTAAATGCCAAAATCATACCATAAACCGTACCCATAAACCCAAGCATTGGCGCAAGACCAATAAATAGAGAAATCCAAGTAAGTCCTTTTTCCAAACGACCCATCATTACAGAACCATAAGAAACTACTGCTTTTTCAATAGCATCTAAACCTTCGTCAGAACGCATAAGCCCTTGTGTAAAGATAGAAGCTACTGCTCCACGAGTATTTACGGCTACATCTTTTGCAGCAACTGCGCCACCAGATTTTAGAGCATCTTCTATTGCAGGAAGGAATTTTTTTGTATTAGTAGTTTCCAGATTAAGCGTAATAATACGCTCAATAGCTAGTGCCAAACCAATAATTAGACACAAAAGAATAGGAATCATAAACTCTATACCACCTGCAATAAAGGTTTCTTTAATCAATTGGTGGTAAGATTGTTCTACAGGAGCAGCAACAGGAGGTTTAGCTTGCGCCATTACGTCTGTAATAAGACCAAAAGCCATTAGGCTTGAAGTAGCTAAAAAAGCATATACTTTTTTCATAAACAATTGGGTATGCGGTTTAATTTTAAATTTAATGGAACTGATTTTTAATGTTGATTTTTAATAATAAGAAGTTGTGCATTTGATAAACCAAACACCTTCCTAAAGACACATTTTTTACTTTACTTTAGCTTTTATTGTTGGAATTCCTATTGTCCTTAGTGCTTCATTTGCTTTATCCACTTTATCTTGGAAAAGAGGTATAGTGAGATATTTTTCTAATGAACTATCTATTCTAACAATTGGTATTTTTCTTTCGTTTAATTCTTTTATTGATTTCATTTTGATTTAAAATTAGCGTGAGTTTATTTTCTCCTAACTAAAAACGCAGTATAATCTATATGTTTTTCAAACTCCTGCCATTCACCATCTAGTTGTCCAAATATGTATAGGTCATCTGAAATTTCATCTATGTATTTTGATATTCCCATTCTATATAATCTAGTTCTTGATTTTGTACTTCCTGTTGCATAAACCCACGCTTCTGGATTAGCATCTGTAAACGCAAATACTGCAGAAACTACTGTTGCTAAAACTTGCTCACTATCTCCATTATTTGATATTACCATATCATCAATATCACCAGTTTCTAAATTTTTATCTCCAAAAGCAAGATTATAAAAGTTCTTTAACGCAGTTTCACTAAATTTAATTAGTTTAGGAATATTGCCTTTTATTCCTTCACTTGTAAATTCATATATTTTCAATGATTTTTCTGCAGTAAGTTCGTAATGTGGTAATTTCATTTCAAATATTGAAAACTAAGACTGTACTCATTTTATTTAGACAAAAGAGAATGAGGAAATTATTTTAGCAGAGAAGAAGGGATTCGAACCCCCGATGCAGTTACCCACATACACACTTTCCAGGCGTGCTCCTTCAACCACTCGGACACTTCTCTTTGACTTTAGTCTTTATATTTTTTATTTTGAGTGATATAAAACGCCACTTAAAACTGATAATATCTGCAAATAAATCAATAAAAAAATGTTTTTGCAAATTTATCTCAAAGTTTTATCAAAAAAATGTAAAATAAATTTCACTAAACCGTCATTTCACCGCATATAGACTGTTTTAGCAGTTTTTCAGTTTCTGTTTTAGTTTGATTTTTTCCTAACAGAAACATCAATTTGGTAATGGCGGATTCAGTCGTCATATCTTTTCCACTAATTACGCCAATATCTTCCAAATGTTTGCTAGTTTCATACATTCCCTGCATCACCATTCCGCCATAACATTGCGAAATATTAAGAATAATCAGTCCGTTTTTAATAGCTTTTTCTAATAATGCCAAGAATTTTTTGTCTGTTGGAGCAGTTCCAGAGCCATAAGTTTCCAAGACAATAGCCTGAGTTTCTTTATGAAAAAGCATTGTTTCTACTAAATTAAGGCTTATTCCTGGAAAAAGTTTTACAATTCCTACATTTTCATCCATTTTGTTGTGCGCCTTAAAAGCTTCATTTTCTCCTGAAAAAATTGCAGGTTTAATAAAATTATAATTATACTGAATATCAATGCCAACTTCTGCCAAATGCGGATAATTTTGTGAGCTAAAAGCATCAAAATGACGGCTTTCTACTTTGCGTGAGCGGTTTCCACGCCATAAAAAGTAGTCAAAATAAATACAAACTTCTGGAACGGCTGCACTGGATTTTATATTTGTGTTAGATAAATTATTTTTCTTTGCTGATGCAATTTCTAGTGCCGTAATCAAATTTATTCGTGCATCATTACGAGCCTCACCTATAGGCAGTTGCGCACCTGTGAAGACGACAGGTTTATTCAGCCCTTCCAGCAAAAAACTAAGCGCAGAGGCACTATAAGCCATTGTGTCTGTACCGTGCAAAACAACAAAACCATCATAATCATTATAATTTTTACCAATAATTTGGGCAAGTTCTAACCAATTTTCAGGTACAACATTGGCAGAGTCTATCAAGGGTGTAATAGAAATAACTGTTATTTCTATATCAAAACGGTTGAGTTCTGGTATTTTAGCTTGTATTTGCTCAAAATCAAAGGGAAGAAGGTGTTTCCCTTTTTTGTCATAGACCATTCCTAGCGTGCCACCAGTATAAATCATCAATAAACGAGAAGTTATTGGCTTTGGTTTGGCAGTATTAATGATAATTTGCTTCATATTTTAATGGCTGTTTTCTATTATTTTGGTCTAAAAATACAGAAAAAAATAAGATTTGCAAAATAGTTTCAAACCAACCTTCCAAAAATTAAAAACTTTTGGAAGATTAGAGAAATAAAATTATGATTTTTTTCTTGTTTTTTCAAATGATTTCTTAAATTTGCACCAAAATAAAGAAGTATTTGAAAAAATATAATTCTAATTATCCAACTTTAAAATCCTTTATACGTTCAATGGACTTAATTACTCCTCAATTCGGGCTTATCTTTTGGCAACTAATTGCCTTTTTAGTGTTGCTTTTTGTACTTTCAAAATACGCTTGGAAACCTATAATGGAAGGTTTGAAAGAACGTGAAGATTCTATTGAACTTGCTTTGAAGTCTGCACAAGAGGCAAAAACAGAAATGGCAAACATCTCTGCTAATAATGAGAAATTGCTTGACCAAGCACGTCAAGAAAAAGATGAGATGCTCAAAAAAGCTAGTCAAATAGCTAAAGATTTAGTAGAAGAGGCTCGTGGTACTGCTACAAAAGAAGCAAATAAAATGCTTGACAATGCTCGTGCAATTATCCAAAGCGAGAAAAACTCTGCTATTGCTGACATCAAAAAACAAGTTTCTTTACTTTCTATTGAAATTGCTGAAAAAGTCTTGAAAAGAGAACTTGCTGACAAACCAGCACAACAATTACTTGTGGAAAACCTAATTAAAGACGCAAAATTTAACTAAATAGTTGTGAGTTTTCAGTTGTGAGTTGTGAGTTAAATACAATATTTTGACAATCAAAACATTAACTAAAATAACAACCTACTCATTTCAATTTATTTTAATAAATATTTTTAATTATGTCTCAACACAGAGTTGCGGTACGTTATGCAAAGGCAATACTTGACCTTGCGCAAGAAAAAGGCGTACTTAATGAAGTCTATAATGATATGGAGTTTTTTGAAAAAACTTGTGACGACAATCCAGAACTTGCCGCAGTTTTACAAAATCCTATCATAGCTAGCTACAAAAAACTAGCTATTTTGAAACAATTACTTACAGGAAAAGTAAATCCTTTGACTATTTCTTTCTTTGAAATTATTGCTAAGAAAAACCGTGAAGAAGTGCTTTACGTTACAGCCAAAGAATTTGAAACGCAATACGAAGCCTTCAAAAATATTGCAAGAGCGCAAATAACTACTACTATTCCGCTTACTGATGATTTGCGCACAGAAATAACGCAAGTTGTGGCGAAAGCAACCAACAAAACTATCCGCCTCTATGAAAAAGTAGATAGCAATCTTATTGGTGGTTTTGTCTTGACTATCAATAATAATCAACTTGATGGCTCTGTCAAAAGCCAACTAAATAAAATCAGAAAAGAGCTAATTTAGTTGTGAGTGAAATACAAAAACTCCTTCAAAATCATTAAGATTTTGAAGGAGTTTTTGTATTTTACAATGACTTAATAATCAATATTTGTAACTGTTTAGGTACTTAAATTTTTATGATTGCAATTTAGCAAAAAACAATATATTTGTGTTATGGAACTTAGCAATAATCTTACGGAACTTCATA
>JAYVHJ010000445.1:0-9538 GCA_043771315.1 Raineyaceae bacterium | reverse complement strand
TTTTTAACATTTCAAGTTCCAAAAACTTTCACCCTAAGGGTGCAGACGACAACAAAATGAGCTTCTTTTTAAGACTTTTTTCTTTATTCTTTTTGTATTTTTTGCTTCTTACAAGTTGCAAAAACAATACAGAAGTAGCTTTTTATCATTGGAAAACCACTTTTAATCCTAGCAATGAAGAAATAAATATCCTTAATCAACTTAAAACTAAACAAATTTACACTAAGTTTTTTGATGTTAGTTGGGACGAGGAAACAAAAAGCACCAAACCACAAGCAGAAGTTATATTTCCTAAAACAAATTTGAGTTATAAGGGTTTTGAGATAGTTCCAACAGTGTTTATTACTAATAAAAGTATTCTAAATACAACAGATGATAAGATAAATCTTCTTTCTGAACGTATTTTTAATAGAATAATTCTTATTGCGACTACAAATAAGCTCAAAATTATGGAAATTCAGCTAGATTGTGATTGGTCTGCACGTAGTGAAAGTAAATATTTTCAACTTATTTCAATTATAAAAAGCCTTGCTAAAACTAAAAATATCCTTGTTTCTTGTACAATAAGACTACATCAATACAAATATCAGCCAAAAGTGGGTATTCCGCCTGCTGATAAAGGCGTTTTGATGTGTTATAATATTGGAGAACTCAAAGGAGATACTTTAAAACCTAATTATAACTCTATTTTAGACATAGAAATAGCTAAATCTTACCTAAAAGATACAAAAAAATATCCTTTGCCTTTAGATTTTGCGCTACCTATCTACTCGTGGGCAGTAATTTTGAGAGATGAACAGGTAATAAATCTTATTAATGATTTGCATTTAAAAGATTTATTGCAAAATCCTGAAAAATATACTAAACTTACAGATAATTCTTTTAAAGTTTTAACTAGCCATTATTTAGAAGGGACTTATTTGTATCAAAATGACATTATTAGAGTAGAAGAAAGCACTCCTAGACAACTAAAACAAGCTATTCTTCTACTAAATGATAGTAAAAATAGTAACAATTCTAAAATTTTATTTTACCATTTATCAAAAACTAACCTTCAACAATTCAATTATGAAACAATCCAAAACATTGCTCAAGGCTTTCATTAGTCTTTTGCTCATTTTTAATATTCGTCAAGATGCGGGCAGTTGTGGCTGGTCAGAACCCGACTATGATATGAAGAAATTCTTTGCTTCTGAACTTGCTAACAAACCTGCGTTTGAACCTTTCTATTTTAGTTTTAGCCGTTTGTATTCTGATAAGTGGTATATGGATTTAAATTTGTCAAAAGATGACAATTTGAATGATTGGGTGGCATATTGCAACAATAAAGTTGCTAAAAAAGATATTGATAAGTTGCTTTATATGTCTAATGCGCTAGAAAATACCAAAGATTTAGGTACAACAGAATATGCAAACAATGCTATGTATATTTATTTGATGCAAAATAAAGACAAAAGTGCATTAGAATATCTTTTTTTTATGAAAAAATGCTCGTTTGTGGCTGAAACTATTGACGAATGGGACGAAAAAAGAAATGAAAAACAAGAAAAAGCAAGTACAAAACGTGCAAATTATCTTATAGAAGGAGAAAAATTGTATAAATCTGCAAAAAATAATGTTATAAAGTTACGTTTGGGCTATCAATTAGTACGTTTGGCACACTATAACAAAGAATATCAGCAGACAATTAAGCTATATGATAAATATGTTGAGCCTGTTTTCTCTGAAAATCAAGTGGCTTATTGGGCTATGGGGCATAAAGCAGGCGCAATTTATTCTTTGGGACAAGATAGAGGGCTTGCAGGGTATCTTTTTTCACGTATGTTTGAAAAAAGTCCAGCTAAACGTGTCAATGCCTATTATAGTTTTAAAATATATGATGATAAAGACTGGGCAAGAGCTATGGAACTTTGCAAAAACAATAAAGAAAAAGCAACTTTGCATTTTTTGCGCTCAATAAATCCATATAATATCGCTCTTGAAGAGTTAAAAAGTATTTATGCACTTGATAATCAATCAGATTATTTAGATATTTTGCTTGTTAGAGAGTTAAATAAGCTAGAACAGTCGCAATTTTATAGCACAGAATTAGATAAAAAAGAAGCTGAACAAACAAAAAGAAAAAATGTTGCTAATTTGAAAGCTTTTTTGGAGAAAATTTTGTCAGAAAATAAACTAAAAAATCCTTCTTTGTTTACTTTGGGTTTAGGTTATTGTGATTATATGTTGGGAAATAATGCAGGCGCAAGAAAATCTTTTGCAAATATTCCAGAAAATGTAAAAACAAGTGAAGTAAAAGCACAAATAAATATCTTTGAGTTGATGTTGCAACTCTCTGAACTACAAAAAGTAGGTGAAACAGAAGAAAACAAGTTATTTATGGCAGTAAATAATACCAAATCTATTGCATTAAAAGAAATGCTTAGAGAAAGTTTTGCAAAAATCTACAAAAAACAAGGCAATAAAGCACAAGAATATCTTTCAAGTAATGATGTGTATAATCTTCAGCAATATTTGCCAACGCTTGCTGTTACGGAAGATTTGATTAACTTTTCACAAAAGTCAAATCATACTGCTTACGAAAAAGAATTGTTAGCAAAAATTAAAACAGTTGATTTACAAGAACTTAAAGGAATGAATTTGCTTAAACTTGAGAAATTAGAAGATGCCATTGCAGCATTTAAATTATCAAAATCCACAGAAAAAGTATTAAGAAACCCTTTAAAAGGACGTATTACACATTATTTTGGTGATGAAATCAAAGGTAATTACACACGTTTGGCACTTGCAGAAAAGATGTTGGAACTAAAAAAACTAGCTGACAAAGGTGGTAAAGCTAATATCTCTGCAATGTTAGAACTTGGAAATGCTTTTTATAATATTAGCCATTATGGTTACTCGTGGAATGCAGTTGCTTACTCTAGAAGTAGTACTTATTATAATGTTGAGAATGTGTTTTTATCAATGAAACCTGCTAAAAAGTATTATGAAAAGGCTTTGAAAGAAGCTAATGTAGCTAAAAACAAAGAATTGTCTGCACAATCTTGTTTTATGCTTGCTAAATGCGAGCAAAATGAGTATTATTTTAACTACAATGAAGCACAAAAAAGTGATAAAAATGCTAGTCAGAATTATTATAACTTCATTCAACCTAATTTTGGTAAACAAACCTATTTAGAAAAACTAAAAAAGGAATATGAAAATACAGATTTTTATCATCAAGCTATTAAAGAATGCTTTTATTTAAAGGGAATTTAAAATTAATCTAAACCTTAGTATAAGAATCACTCCTATCCTTTTTCAAAATAATGGATTGGAGTAGTTTTTTATCTACAATTCTTATCATTTTGAATATCTACCGTTTTATTGCCCTACGCATCAGCAAACATACTTCCGCACAAGAAAACACTTCTTTTTCTGCGACTATTAGCAAAGTGGCGGTAGCAAGTATTGCCTTTAGTTTGGCGGTTTTGTTAGTGGCTTTTGCAGTTTTGCACGGCTTCAGCGACACTATTAAAGCTCGTGTGTTTAGTTTTAGTGGGCATTTGCGTGTGGTGATGAATAGTGCCAACCAATCAGTAGAAGAAACACCTATTGCAACTACTCGCAACATTTATAAAATTGCTAAAACCTTAGATTACGTTTCTCATGTGCAGTATTACGTGCAGAAAGCAGGCGTTATCAAAGCGGATAAAGAGGTTTTGGGCGTTGTAGTGAAGGGTTTGGGAGCTGATTATAGGTTTTCTGATTTTAAAGATAATATAAAACAAGGTCGTTTTATGCGTACAAATGGGGAGGGATTTTCGTCTGAAGTCGTGATTAGCCATATTATTGCGGACAAATTGCGTCTTTCTGTGGGAGATTCTATTCGTATGTTTTTCGTGCAAAATCCGCCAAAGTTCCGCAAACTTGCCATTGTGGGCATCTATGAAAGTAATATGGAAACCTTTGATGACAAGTTTATTTTAGCTGATATGCGTATGTTGCAGAAAGTAAACGACTGGAAAGATACGCTTGTAAGTGGTTATGAAGTGTTTTTTAAAGATTTTGACAAGTTTAATGAAAACTTACCAAAACTTAATAGTTTGCTAGAATATGACACGCTTATTGTGCCTATTGCGCAAAAGCACTTAGATATTTTTGATTGGCTGATGATGCTAGACCAAAATGTACTTATTTTGCTGATTATTATCCTTGTGGTGGCTAGTCTTAATATCTTTTCTATTTTGATTATCCTAATGACAGAACGCATAAAAATGATTGGAATGTTGAAGGCAATGGGGACAACAACAGCACAAGTGATAAGGATTTTTTTCTATCAAGGGCTTCAAATTACACTTAAAGGCATATTTTGGGGAAATTTGATTGGATTGGGATTTTGTGCGCTGCAGTATTTTACTAAAATAATTGCCCTAGATGCTAAAAATTATTATATGAATAGCGTGCCTATTTCGTGGTGGTGGCAAGATATTTTGGGTGTAAACTTAGGTATTCTGCTTATCATAAGCCTTGCAATGCTTTTGCCTATTGCGCTGGTATCACGCATACGACCAATCAAAGCAATAAAATTTGATTAAAAAACAGCCACTAAGTCCAAAGGGACTGTTCTGAAGGCTATAATGGGTTTGTTCTAGCTTTTGGATAATACAAAAGCGCAAAATCCAGCACTTGGAGATTTTCGCACCGTCAGCTAAAGCAGACGGCAAAGATAAAAAAGTGAACACAAATATACTTTTCTATGTTTCTATTTCTGCCGTCTGCTTTAGCTGACGGTGCAGAGATATTTGAGAGCTTGACTACAAGTTTTTTTATTCAAAAATAGCACCAAAAACACCGCCTACGACATCACAAACACCTTCAAAAGCTGTTTCTATAACTATTTCAATAACTCCTTCGCCAACTTCCTTTCCCACTACTTCTACAACTTTTGCGCCAGCTTCTACAACATTACTAACATTATCACCAATATTGTACTGTTGTAGTTGTTCTTCTACCTCTTTGGGAAGAATGATTTGATTAGAATTTTCTGACATAAAATTATTGATTACTAAAGATTTATGTTTGTATGTTATGGATTAGGGGACAAAAAAAAGCCTTTCAGAAACTAAAAGGCTATTTTTAAAGAAAAGTGTTAAACAAATGCGTGGAATAACTTAGCTATATTTGTGTATTATCTAAAATTATGCGCCTTTTGAATGTTTATACTTCTCAAAGACAAAAGGTAACCAAATTGTTAAGAAATATTTACCTTTTTTTTATTTTTTCTTTAAATGTTTTTTATCTCACAAAATCATCTGTTCCAGTTTTGCAAGCCTTGATTTGTTTATTGATTTTTTTACGCCAAAAAAAGCCATTGCGGAAAAAAGCCCTAAAATGTCCTTCTAAATTACTAAAAAAAATCTCTCTTTTGCTCATTCCATAACCAATATCCGCAGGAATAACAATAAATTCAATATGTTTCTTTTTTGCTATAAGTTCTGCACAACGGTTGCCATAAAGCACACTACCACTATTTTTTACATAAATCTGAATATAATTGGTGCTAGAATCTCGCACAATCACGGCATCACGCCCCGTAATTACCCAAGTATTTTCTTGCCCAGTAATAGCTGATTTTTCTATAATTGTAGTCGTTGTAGGTATTTTAGGCTGATTTTTTTGTGCAAAAATTTCAGTAGAAAACAACCAACAACCAACAATCAATATCAAAAAAATATAATTTTTCATAATTTTTTCTTTAAAATTCTTCCAAAAAAGTCCCCCTCCTTCACAAGGAGGGGTTAGGGGTGGTTAAAAATGTTTCCAACCTTGCGCTTGTACGGCTACGGTTGTACCATTACGCATCACCAAAGATACTTTTTTATCTGCTTCTGTGATGTAGCCAATAGTTGAAATTTGGTCGTGTTGCTTAATTTTCTCATAATTTTCTTGCGAAATAGTAAACAAAAGTTCATAATCTTCTCCGCCATTGAGCGCACACGTAATTGGGGAAAGTTGAAAATGATTGATAGCTGCATCATAACTTTGCTGGTCTATAGGCAATTTATCTTCATACAAAACCGCTCCCACGCCTGACTGCTTACATATATGCATAATTTCAGAGGCAAGTCCGTCAGAAATATCTATCATAGAAGTTGGCACAATGCCCAAATCAGCCAACTCGTGGATAATATCCAAACGTGCCTGCGGTTTTAGTTGCCTTTCAATGATATAATCCATTCCGTCAAGTTCTGGTTGCATATCAGGATTAGCCACAAAAACCTGTTTTTCTCTTGTAAGTGCCTGCAAACCCAAATATGCACCACCTAAATCACCCGTAACACACAAAATATCTCCTTTTTTGGCGGTATTTCTATAAACAATTTTATCTTTTGCCACAGTTCCAAGCACAGTAATACTCAAAATCAGCCCAGAAATGGCTGCTGTGGTATCTCCACCCACCAAATCCACTTTATAATCCTCGCAAGCAAGGCGCATACCTATATAGATTTCTTCCACTGCTTCCAAAGAAAACCTATTACTAAGCGCAATTCCTACCGTTATTTGTGTTGGTGTGCCGTTCATTGCAGCAATATCAGACACATTAACGGCTATTGCCTTGTAGCCCAAGTGTTTGAGTGGCGTATAACTCAAATCAAAATGAATACCTTCAAGCAACATATCCGTAGAAATTAGCAAAAATTTATCTCCAATATCCACAACGGCGGCATCATCTCCAATACCTTTTACGGTACTTTTGTGATAATGTTTAATGTCTTTTGATAAGCGTTCTATCAGCCCAAATTCTCCCAATGAAGCTATTTCTGTGCGTTGTGTCATTTTTTTGTTGATATTTTTTAAGAATTACGTTTGCAAATATAACTAGAAAAGTCCATTATTCAAATGTTATGCTGATTTTTATGGATTTTGATTTGTTAAATAAAAATATTATTTTTCGTTAAAATGCGTACATTTGTAGGTACTAGACAACAATATTATTTTTACCTTCTCCAAAAAAATCTATATATGAACGCAACAGTTAAACTTTTTTTTGAAACGCTTTCTCAAAAATTACCAGATTACAAAAAACATCTTAACCCACCTTGCAACCCTAAAAAGTTTGCAGAAATAGAAACGCTCATTGGTGAAAAACTACCAGAAGCTATGAGAGATTTTTACAGTGTTACTGACGGAGAAGGTGCAAGATTAGCTATGGGTTGGCATTTTATGTCTTTAGAAGAAATTGAAGCTACATATATTTCATATGCGAAGGATTATATAGCAGATGCTGAAGATTATACTTTTTCAGAGGATTCTCTCTGGCTTCCTCTTAATGCAGATAAAGTAAAACCGTTTTTATTTCACAGAAAATGGCTTCCCATTGCAGATGATAATTGTGGTGGCAACTTCTTTTCAATGGATTTTACACCAGCACAAAAAGGAACAAAAGGGCAAATAATACTTCATAGTTTTAGCGGTGATGAAGAAGGTATTTATGATTTAGCAACAGGTTTTGAAAACTTGCTAGAGCATATAATAGAATGTTTGAAGAATAATAGTTTTTATGTAGAAGATAATGGTGGACTTGTAACATCATCTAGTATTCGTAATAACGCATTTTATCTATTACCTGTAACTACAAAACAAAAACAACTATTTGATAATTTAACTCCTAAATGGAGGTCATATTTTGAAAGTAATCTCACATATTATGGAGATAAAGAATTTACATTACTTTGGCTTCAAAAATGGAGAGACACATATAAATTGACAAATGATATTATTGAGAATGATTTATCACCGTTACTATTATGTCCGAGAATAACCGTAATATATTTTTGTAGAGAAAGAGGAGATTTTTCTATTGATATCCTCCCTGAATTATTGCATCTCATTTCTTTAGGAATAAGTGATGCTAGTCAAAAAGACATAGAGATTATAGGTAATATTTCTTCTCTTTGGTCATTGAATATCAGCACAAAAAATGTTAGTGATTTTTCTTCATTGGCAAAACTTTCTAATTTGCATATACTTACTATTTCATCAGATGAACCAGCAGACTTTTCAGTTTTAGCAGGGCTTGATAACTTACAAACACTTACCATTAGCGCACCTCAAAAACCAGATATAATAACTTTGCAAACTTTAAAACACATTAAACATCTTTCTATTTCTGAACGTAGTAACTAAAAGATTTGGACATCAGACAATGTGAAATAGCTGATTTTTCTTTGCTCACTTCCATAAAACAAAAAATGTTCTTAAATATCACACTAGACCAATTTTTTGAGGCGTACTCGTACATAGACAAAGAAAAAATTACTTTACCCTACATACAAACCTCTGGCAGAACAGACGAAGAAAAGGCATTTTTAGAAAAATGGTTTGCAAAATAAATTACATAAAATTTTATTCCAAAATTACTTTCTGAAGTGTATATTTGAGTTTTTTTCTTAATTTTGTGAAAAATTTAAAATTCATCATTACAAAGAAACACTAATGACAAGTAAAATAAGAATAGCAGTACAAAAATCTGGCAGGCTTAGTGAAGCCTCTTTAGCCCTCATCAAAGAGTGTGGTATAGATTTTGGCGGTACAGGTACAGGCAGGCTGAAAGCAGAAGCAAGTAATTTTCCTGCGGAAATACTTTTTTTGAGAGATGATGATATTCCTGGTTATGTGGCTGATGGTGTGGCTGATATTGGTATTGTAGGTGAAAATGTAGCCATAGAAAAGTCCCCAAATACTGATATTATTTACAGATTAGGGTTTTCTAAGTGTCGTTTGTCGCTTGCCATTCCCAAAGGCGAAATTTATACAAATTTAACTGATTTTGAAGGCAAAGATATTGCTACTTCTTATCCAAAACTATTGCAAAATTATCTAAAAGAAAACAATGTTTCTGCCAAAATCCACGAAATAAGCGGTTCTGTAGAGATTGCGCCTAGTATTGGACTTGCTTATGGCATTTGTGATATTGTAAGTTCTGGAAGCACACTTTTGAGCAATGGACTAAAGGAAGTAGAAGTAGTTTTCCGCTCTGAAGCCGTAATGATTAGTGCTGATAATTTGCCCACAGAAAAACAAACAATCTTAGAAAAACTGCTTTTCCGCATCAGAGCGGTACAATCTGCGCAAAAAAACAAATATATTTTGCTTAATGCACCCAACTCTCAAATAGACGAAATAGTACAGATTTTGCCAGGCATCAAAAGCCCAACTATTTTGCCACTTGCTGTTGATGGTTGGAGTTCTTTGCACTCTGTTATTAATGAAGATGATTTTTGGGATATTATAGAAAACCTCAAAAATGCAGGCGCAGAAGGTATTTTGGTTATTCCTATTGAAAAAATGATTGGATAATCAATCAATTACGAATTACGAATTTCCAATTACGAATTATGTAAACTTTGCTTTGTCAGGTATTTCTATCTGACAACGAATACGGTTTTTCATTGTTGCTTATTGGAAAGGTTTTAAAGAGATTTTAGTTGAAAGATTGTTTGAAAAAGATTAAAAAACACCAATAATGAAAATATTTACATTGATTGTGATAGGC
>JAYVHJ010000444.1:0-4625 GCA_043771315.1 Raineyaceae bacterium | reverse complement strand
AAAATGGGCTGTTATGCCTGATTTTTTGGATAAAAAACTCGTTAAAGAAATTGCTCAAGAACTTACTTTATTGTATGAAAACGGAGATTTTAGGCGTGCAGGCATAGGAAAAGGTGCAGATTGGCAAGTGCAAGGAGAAATTAGAGGTGATGATGTTTTGTGGTTTGATAATCACCATTTGACTACTTTACAACAACTTTATTTTGACAAAATAAATGAGCTAAAAACTGCCCTCAACAGAGAATTATATCTTGGTTTTGATGATATAGAAACTGCTTTTGAATGCCATTTTGCAGTATATCAACCTGATAAATTCTATAAAAAACACTTAGACCAATTTAAAAAAACAAATTTTCAAACCAATAATCATACCCAAAATCTTTCTCGTGTGATTTCTTGCGTCTTTTATCTTAATGAAAATTGGACTCAAGAAGACGGCGGACAATTACGCATTTATCACCAAGAAAATGAATTATTTACAGACGTGATTCCTTGTGCTGGTACACTTGTATGCCTATATAGTGAGGAGATTTGGCACGAAGTTTTACCAACAAAACGCTCACGACAAAGTATTACTGGCTGGCTAAAAAAATGATTTAAAATGATTTAATTGATAAATTATAAAACAAAAATCATTAAAAAGATACTACTTAAACATTTTTTTAGTAGATTTGTGACACAAAAACAATATCAATTACGAATTAGCAATTACGAATTACGAATTATTTATAATTCATTGATTTGTAATTGATTACTTTTTATTTTTTATGACAAAAAAACTAACTTCAAACGCACTAAAAGCTACTTTTCTAACGCTTTTCTTAACATTCTTTACTTTTTTTATTCTTTCTAATTCACTTTTTGCGCAATCTCTTGTGCAAGATTCCATTAGAGTTGATAAAAAAAATAAGACAATTACTGTTCCTTATCAGCTCAAAAACGGAGAAATTATCAATGTTTATAATATTGATGTGTATTATTCTGGTGATAAAGGCAAAACCTTTTTAGGTCCTATCAAAAGTGCCAAAGGACACGTTGGAGCTGATATTTTAGCAGGTGACAACCGTCAAATTTTGTGGCAATATGGAGAAGAAGACAAAGAATTTAAGGGAAAAGATGTGCAATTTAAGCTCGTAGCCAATTATGAAACAAGTGTTTTTAATTATAAAAATGAAAACGCTCTTTGGAGGTCTGTGCTTTTGCCAGGTTGGGGTAACCCTTATGTGAGAGAATATAAAAAATTTAAGTGGAAATACCGTTGGTTGCTTACCACAGCAGCAGTTTATGGTTTGATAGGAGGCAGTTTTGCACAACAAAGTGTAGCAGACAAAACTTATGATACTTATCTTAATTCTACTAACAATGCTGATGCTACCAAATCTTATGCTGATGCCAATAGGCAATACCAAATAGCACAAGGTATGGCAGTGCTTGCAGGTGCTATCTGGGCTACAGATATTGTGCGTGTGGGTTTGAAAGGCAGAAAAAACCGTATAGAAAAAAACAGGCTCTTGGAAAAAAATAAGAAAATGGACGCAGATGTTGGCATACAACTCGCACAAACTAGATTGGGACAATATTCTCCAGTGTTTAGTTTTAGCATTAAATTTTAGGAAAATAATAGTCCCCAACCCCCCAAAGGGGATTTTAATACAAAAATTACAAAAACTTACTTAATATTATTCTAAAGTATAAGTATTATGAAAAAACAACTAATCTTCTTCTTGTTTTCACTTGTTTTAGTTGCATCTTTGCAGAATTGCAAATATGCCAAAATAGATAGCGTTGCAAATACTTCATCTGAAGTAGGTTTTACTACTATTAATGCTAAAGGACGCATTATTGACTACAAAGATGGCACACCAACGGCTCACGGACATTGTTATTCTCCTACCATTGAAATTCCTGAAATAGGACTTGCAGGCACAAAATCAACAGAAACACCTTATGTTGATGTTGATTTTGAGAGTAAAATAGACTGTTTGTTTTTTGATAAAGAGTATTTTGTACGCCCTTATATGCGCAATGGGAGTAAAATTGTGTACGGAGAAGTACAAAAAATTAGTACAAAAACACCCAGCATAATTATTAAGAATTTTGTAGTGAAAAGAGGAACGACCACTCTAGCTCTAGATTCCATATATTTTGCAACTGATATTATTTTAAATGAGCCTCTAGAAGTGCTATCCCTACCTGTTGGGCAAAAAGCTAGAGAATATGGATTTGTATTCTGTAAAGCAGTAGATACTACCAAACTTATTGATGCGAATAATAAGTTAAGCTTTCCAACTCCTACAAGTATTTTTGATATGCGTTTTTCTTCTATTGATGTTGTAACAACAAACAGAAGAGAGATTAACAACATAAGCGTAAATGTCAATAATCCATTTAATTCCAACCGTGCATTATTTTTTGGTGATACTACTAATAATTATTATACAAGAGGATATATAAAACTCAATAGAGGTGATGTTGTAAAATATTATTACTCTGACCTTATCAAATTACCAAATCAAACTACTTCCCTACTAAAATTTAAAATAAAGTAGGTAAAATAACAAACTAAAACATTAAAATCTAATATTACAAACTATGAAAAAAGCTCTGCTTGCATAGTTTGTAATTGTTTTTTATACCTTAACTTTTATAAAATCTCCATTCGTAAGTGATTTATGCGTTTTTCTTTTTTGATATTTTTCTTGTTTTTTGTGTTTTTTCTTTTTATTACTTCTAGTAAAATAGTTGCTCAAAATGCTAATAAAAGCACTATTTCAGGGAAAATAAAGACAAAAAATCAACAAAAAATACTAGAAGGAATTGTAGCCCTAAAAAACACTTCTTTTCAGACAAATGCCAATGAAAACGGAAATTTTATCCTCAAAAATATTCCTTACGGCACTTATATTATTGTTGCTTTTTGCTTAGAAAAACAAACACAAGAAAAAAACATTACCATAAATTCCCCTACTTTTTCTATTGATTTTTTGTTAGAAGATTTTGCCAGTGATTTGGAGGAAGTAACTGTTCAGGCGGAGCGTGAACGCACTTTTGGGGTTACTCGTTTGCGTAGTGTAGAAAATTTTGGTATTTATGAAGGCAAAAAAAATGAAGTAATTGTTTTGAAAGATATGAACCTAAATCTTGCTACAAACAACGCTAGACAGGTTTATGCAAAGATTACAGGTTTAAATATTTGGGAAAGTGATGGTGGCGCAGGCTTGCAGTTGGGCATTGGTGGGCGTGGACTTAGCCCAGACCGTACCACTAATTTTAACACTCGTCAGAATGGCTACGACATCAGCGCAGATGCATTGGGCTACCCAGAAGCCTATTATACGCCTCCTGCGGAGGCATTGGAGCGTATTGAAATAGTGCGTGGAGCGGCTTCTTTGCAATATGGCACACAATTTGGCGGAATGGTTAATTTTTTGATGAAAAAAGGAGAGAATAACCAACAAAATAATAATCAAATAACGGCTCTCACACGTTTATCTGCTGGTTCTTGGGGATTTTTGAGTAGCTTTAATAGCATTAGTGGGCAAGCAGGCAAACTCAATTTTTATGCTTACTTTCAACACAAACAAGGGAATGGATTTAGGGAAAATAGTGGCTTTAAGTCAAATAATGCCTTTATTTCTCTTAATTATCAACTTACTACTAAGTTTTTGGTGAATGTTGATATTACCAAAATGCAGTATTTGGCGCAACAAGCAGGCGGACTTACAGACAAAATGTTTCAGGAAAATGTGCGACAATCTGTGAGAAATAGAAATTTTTTTGAGGTGGATTGGAACTTGTTTTCTGTGAATTTTACCTACAAATTTTCAGAAAAAACGCAACTCAATATTCGTAATTTTGCGTTGTCGGCTGGGCGGCAATCTGTGGGTAATTTAGAACGTATAAATGTGGCTGATTTGGGCGGAGAACGTACTTTGGTAGCTGGAAAGTTCCAAAATCTAGGTAATGAAATTAGGCTTTTGCACCGCTATCAGCTTGGTTTTGGCAAAAATATTCCTTCAAAAAAATCACATACTTTGCTCATAGGAACACGCATTTACAAAGGTACAACAAGCGCAAAACAAGGCAATGGTACAAACGGAAGTGATGCTAATTTTACGTACCTAAATCCAACTAACTTGGAAAATTCTGATTATGATTTTCCAAATCAAAATTACGCTGTTTTTGCAGAAAATATCTTTAATATTACAGATAAATTTAGCCTTACGCCTGGCGCAAGATTTGAAAATATACAAACTTTTTCTAATGGTTATTACAAGCAAAGAGTGCTAGACGGTGCTGGAAACATCATTATTGAAAATAAAATACAAGAAAATCAAGAGAGAAAACGAAATTTTGTACTTTTTGGTTTGGGCGCAAGCTACAAATTAAATGATAAAATAGAATTTTATAGCAATATTTCTCAAAACTATCGTGCCATCAATTTTAGTGATTTGAGGATTGTAAATCCCAATTTTTTTATTGACCCCAACATACAAGATGAAAAAGGTTTTACGGCTGATATGGGCGTTAGAGGTAGTTTGGAAGACTTTTTTACCTTTGAAAGTACAGTTTTTTTGCTTTCTTATCAAGGAAAAATAGGACAAATCTTGAAAGCAGACCAACCG